>NZ_AHVZ01000037.1:0-24217 GCF_000247495.1 Psychrobacter sp. PAMC 21119
CCCAGTTAACCTGATGAAACAAATTATAAAAAAGCTTGACAATCCCAATCATTATGATAAGATAGTCGGCTCGCTAGATAGCTTAACCCGCAAGGGATTAAGTCTAAACAGCAAGAGAGTTCCCAATATATCAGTTACTGGACGACAGTGATTGAGCACTATTTAAAAGCATAACTAAAGAACAACTTGTGTGGATTTTTGCTGATTCAGAATGACTAAAAAATAAAGTTGGTTGACTATCTTTTCGATAGGATTCTAACTATAAAAATTATTATTTAAGACAGCAGAAAAACTCAAAGTTAATTCATTACGAACATAATTTTTAGCGATTTTGCCAGATTAGATGAGCCAAGTTTAGTAGCCTCTTTAAAGGGTTACATAGCAAGATTAAACTGAAGAGTTTGATCATGGCTCAGATTGAACGCTGGCGGCAGGCTTAACACATGCAAGTCGAGCGGAAACGATGATAGCTTGCTATCAGGCGTCGAGCGGCGGACGGGTGAGTAATACTTAGGAATCTACCTAGTAGTGGGGGATAGCACGGGGAAACTCGTATTAATACCGCATACGACCTACGGGAGAAAGGGGGCAGTTTACTGCTCTCGCTATTAGATGAGCCTAAGTCGGATTAGCTAGATGGTGGGGTAAAGGCCTACCATGGCGACGATCTGTAGCTGGTCTGAGAGGATGATCAGCCACACCGGGACTGAGACACGGCCCGGACTCCTACGGGAGGCAGCAGTGGGGAATATTGGACAATGGGGGAAACCCTGATCCAGCCATGCCGCGTGTGTGAAGAAGGCCTTTTGGTTGTAAAGCACTTTAAGCAGTGAAGAAGACTCCTCGGTTAATACCCGTGGACGATGACATTAGCTGCAGAATAAGCACCGGCTAACTCTGTGCCAGCAGCCGCGGTAATACAGAGGGTGCAAGCGTTAATCGGAATTACTGGGCGTAAAGGGAGCGTAGGTGGCTCGATAAGTCAGATGTGAAATCCCCGGGCTCAACCTGGGAACTGCATCTGATACTGTTGAGCTAGAGTATGTGAGAGGAAGGTAGAATTCCAGGTGTAGCGGTGAAATGCGTAGAGATCTGGAGGAATACCGATGGCGAAGGCAGCCTTCTGGCATAATACTGACACTGAGGCTCGAAAGCGTGGGTAGCAAACAGGATTAGATACCCTGGTAGTCCACGCCGTAAACGATGTCTACTAGTCGTTGGGTCCCTTGAGGACTTAGTGACGCAGCTACTGAGACTGCCAAGGCACACAGGGGATAGGGCCGCAAGGTTAAAACTCAAATGAATTGACGGGGGCCCGCACAAGCGGTGGAGCATGTGGTTTAATTCGATGCAACGCGAAGAACCTTACCTGGTCTTGACATATCTAGAATCCTGCAGAGATGCGGGAGTGCCTTCGGGAATTAGAATACAGGTGCTGCATGGCTGTCGTCAGCTCGTGTCGTGAGATGTTGGGTTAAGTCCCGCAACGAGCGCAACCCTTGTCCTTAGTTACCAGCGGGTTAAGCCGGGAACTCTAAGGATACTGCCAGTGACAAACTGGAGGAAGGCGGGGACGACGTCAAGTCATCATGGCCCTTACGACCAGGGCTACACACGTGCTACAATGGTAGGTACAGAGGGCAGCTACACAGCGATGTGATGCGAATCTCAAAAAGCCTATCGTAGTCCAGATTGGAGTCTGCAACTCGACTCCATGAAGTAGGAATCGCTAGTAATCGCGGATCAGAATGCCGCGGTGAATACGTTCCCGGGCCTTGTACACACCGCCCGTCACACCATGGGAGTTGATTGCACCAGAAGTGGATAGCTTAACCTTCGGGGAGGCGTTCACCACGGTGTGGTTGATGACTGGGGTGAAGTCGTAACAAGGTAGCCGTAGGGGAACCTGCGGCTGGATCACCTCCTTATAGATGGCATTCGGTCAGCAAGAATTCACAACAAGTTGTTCTTTAGTTTAGCTAGTATTTATTATTAGCGCTTTGCCTTTACAGGCAGACACAGGCCTGTAGCTCAGCTGGTTAGAGCACCGTGTTGATAACGCGGGGGTCGGCAGTTCAAGTCTGCCCAGGCCTACCATTTATTTACGGGGCCATAGCTCAGTTGGTAGAGCGCCTGCCTTGCACGCAGGAGGTCAACGGTTCGACTCCGTTTGGCTCCACCATAATAAATACGATAGTAGATATATTAAACGAGCATAAACAGAAACAAATAATTCAGATATTACATCATACGATTATTTCTTTCTGTTTTATACAGAACTTATGACTCGACGAGAGCGTAAGAACTATTTAAAAACATAGATATGAGTCTGGGTTAGGAGCACGTGTTCACGCGTTGTTTCTAACCTTAATAACTCACTACTTAACGACATCAGTTGTTATCCCAGTAGTGAGTTATTAAAAAAGTAAAGAGAACTGAATCAAGCGTATAAAATTAGGTGATATCGTTATCATAATTAGACTTTATGACACTTTCGAAGTTAAAACTTATTTATAAGTTAAGACTACTTGGGGTTGTATGGTCAAGTAATGAAGCGCACATGGTGGATGCCTTGGCAGTCAGAGGCGATGAAAGACGTGACAGCCTGCGATAAGCTTCGGGGAGGCGGCAATATCCTGTGATCCGGAGATTTCTGAATGGGGAAACCCACTTACCATAAGGTAGGTATCTCGTACTTGTACGAGAAGCGAACGAGGGGAAGTGAAACATCTCAGTACCCTTAGGAATAGACATCAAATGAGATTCCCCCAAGTAGCGGCGAGCGAACGGGGAGAAGCCGATTAGTGCTAATGTAGAAGAACAGCGTGGGAAAGCTGACCGTAGTAGGTGATAGTCCTGTATTCGAAACATTAGCGTTAACATATTAAGTAGAGCGGGGCACGAGAAATCCTGTTTGAAGATGGGGGGACCATCCTCCAAGGCTAAATACTCCTGACTGACCGATAGTGAACCAGTACCGTGAGGGAAAGGCGAAAAGAACCCCTGTGAGGGGAGTGAAATAGAACCTGAAACCGTGTGCGTACAAGCAGTGGGAGCCTTAATTTATTAGGGTGACCGCGTACCTTTTGTATAATGGGTCAGCGACTTATGTTCTGTAGCAAGGTTAACCGTTTAGGGGAGCCGTAGGGAAACCGAGTCTTAATAGGGCGTTTAGTTGCAGGGCATAGACCCGAAACCGAGTGATCTATCCATGAGCAGGTTGAAAGTTGAGTAACATCAACCGGAGGACCGAACCCACTGTCGTTGAAAAGCCAGGGGATGACTTGTGGATAGGGGTGAAAGGCTAATCAAACTCGGTGATAGCTGGTTCTCCCCGAAAGCTATTTAGGTAGCGCCTCGGACGAACACCATTGGGGGTAGAGCACTGTTTCGGCTAGGGGGTCATACCGACTTACCAAACCGATGCAAACTCCGAATACCGATGAGTGATATCCGGGAGACACACAGTGGGTGCTAACGTCCATTGTGGAGAGGGAAACAACCCAGACCGCCAGCTAAGGCCCCAAATTCCTAGTTAAGTGGGAAACGAGGTGGGAAGGCATAGACAGCTAGGAGGTTGGCTTAGAAGCAGCCATCCTTTAAAGAAAGCGTAATAGCTCACTAGTCGAGTCGGCCCGCGCGGAAGATGTAACGGGGCTCAAACTAGGAGCCGAAGCTGCGGATTTGAATTTGTTTTCAAGTGGTAGGGGAGCGTTGTGTAAGCCTGTGAAGGTGTGTCGTAAGGCATGCTGGAGGTATCACAAGAGCGAATGCTGACGTGAGTAACGATAATGCGAGTGAAAAGCTCGCACGCCGGAAGATCAAGGGTTCCAGTCCAACGTTAATCGGGGCTGGGTGAGTCGACCCCTAAGGCGAGGCCGAAAGGCGTAGTCGATGGGAAATCAGTTAATATTCTGATACTTGTTTATAATGCGATGGAGGGACGGAGAAGGTTATGTCAGCCTGGCGTTGGTTGTCCAGATGAAAGGATGTAGGCTTACAACTTAGGTAAATCCGGGTTGTTATATGGCTGAGATCTGATAGCAAGCTGTACTTGTACAGCGAAGTGGCAAATACCATGCTTCCAGGAAAAGCTTCTAAGCAATAGTTATAAACGAATCGTACCCTAAACCGACACAGGTGATCAGGTAGAGAATACCAAGGCGCTTGAGAGAACTCTGCTGAAGGAACTAGGCAAAATGGTACCGTAACTTCGGGAGAAGGTACGCTGTTGATGGTGATAGGACTTGCTCCTTGAGCTGTTGACAGTCGCAGATACCAGGCTGCTGCAACTGTTTATTAAAAACACAGCACTCTGCAAACACGAAAGTGGACGTATAGGGTGTGATGCCTGCCCGGTGCTGGAAGGTTAATTGATGGGGTTAGCGTAAGCGAAGCTCTTGATCGAAGCCCCAGTAAACGGCGGCCGTAACTATAACGGTCCTAAGGTAGCGAAATTCCTTGTCGGGTAAGTTCCGACCTGCACGAATGGCATAATGATGGCAGCGCTGTCTCCAGCAGAGACTCAGTGAAATCGAAATCGCAGTGAAGATGCTGTGTACCCGCGGCTAGACGGAAAGACCCCGTGAACCTTTACTACAGCTTTACATTGAACTTTGACCTGACTTGTGCAGGATAGGTGGGAGGCTTTGAAGCAGACACGCTAGTGTTTGTGGAGCCAATCTTGAAATACCACCCTGGTCATGTTGGGGTTCTAACTCAGGTATAACAATACCGAGGACAATGTATGGTGGGTAGTTTGACTGGGGCGGTCTCCTCCTAAAGAGTAACGGAGGAGTACGAAGGTGCGCTCAGACCGGTCGGAAATCGGTCGTAGAGTATAAAGGCAAAAGCGCGCTTAACTGCGAGACCCACAAGTCGAGCAGGTACGAAAGTAGGTCTTAGTGATCCGGTGGTTCTGTATGGAAGGGCCATCGCTCAACGGATAAAAGGTACTCTGGGGATAACAGGCTGATACCGCCCAAGAGTTCATATCGACGGCGGTGTTTGGCACCTCGATGTCGGCTCATCTCATCCTAGGGCTGAAGCAGGTCCTAAGGGTATGGCTGTTCGCCATTTAAAGAGGTACGCGAGCTGGGTTTAGAACGTCGTGAGACAGTTCGGTCCCTATCTACCGTGGGCGTTGGAAATTTGAGAGGATCTGCTCCTAGTACGAGAGGACCAGAGTGGACGAACCTCTGGTGTTCGGGTTGTCACGCCAGTGGCATTGCCCGGTAGCTACGTTCGGATGGGATAACCGCTGAAAGCATCTAAGCGGGAAGCCCACCTCAAGATTAGATTTCCCTAAAGAGCCGTTGAAGACTACGACGTTGATAGGCAGGGTGTGGAAGCACAGCGATGTGTGTAGCTAACCTGTACTAATTGCTCGTTTGGCTTGACCATACAACACCCAAGTGGTTTGTATCAAAGCTCTAATTAATCTATCTTGTAAAGCGAAAGCTTTAGAATAAAAGAAAGAATATTTCGATATCACCTTTAACCTTGATTCAGTTAGGTTACAAGTTGATCGACCATAAACTAAACATTTATAGTCAAACAATAAAACAACAGACTCATATCTAACCCCTTTGCTGACGACAATAGCGCGATGGCCCCACCTGATCCCTTCCCGAACTCAGAAGTGAAACATCGTAGCGCCAATGGTAGTGTGGATTCGTCCATGTGAGAGTAGGTCATCGTCAGCTCTCTATTCTGAAAAGAGTCATCCTTAACGGGGTGGCTCTTTTTTTTATCTTTTATTCCTAGTGACCTACACAGCAAATCCTATTTAAAGGATTTGCTCTTGCGCTGCCTTGAGGAGGAACAAGAGAAACACTGTTTCGCCCGACGCAAGACAAGAGCTTCGCTCGCAGTTAGCATGCAATTTTTACGGCGCTCTCCTCGTTCGTCAGCTCTCTATTCAAAAGTAAAACCCCCTTAACAATTAAGTTAAGGGGGTTTTGTTTGTCTGCTTATTAAAAAATTTTTATAAAGGAAAAATTAGCATTTCATAGTATTATAAAATGATATTCCTTATTATATTAAAATCAATAATTAGCAGAATAAATTGGAGCTATGATGATCTCAGCATGTAGTGCAAAAATGCTTACTTTGAATTCTGGAATTAGACTACAGTTAATCATGTCTTGTGCCATTACTAATGAAGATTGCCAAAAATGGTCAAATACTATCAAAGATGATTCATCTTTTGACGTTCTAATGCCAGAACTAAAGCCAATAACTGATCGTATCAATCAAGAGTCTAGCTTTGCAGTACATTTAGTAAAGCGCAATACAGTCATTTCATCGATCTTGGCTTTTACTTCTAGTTTAGAGTTTTTTTTAAAGGATATAGTTGGATTATGTTTAATAAGAAACTCTAGTCTTAGAAAAAAAGCTTTTTCAAATTATAAAATATCTGCTACTGATCTCGAAAAATACCATACTATTGATCAAATCAAAAAAGTCCACATTGAAGCTATTTCCAACTTACAAACTTCTGGTTCTTTATTTATACCTAAATTTAGAAAAATGTCTAAATTTTTAGGTTTGAAAGACAACTCCGATAATACTAAGTTACTCAAGTCGTTAGATTCCATATGGGAATTAAGAAATAGACTTGCTCATACTAATCATAATTCAATTCCTGATTTTAGTTTCGTATATGGCGAAACGAGATTTCAACTACATAATGAGATAACATCTTTCGATTATAATTTGTTCATAATTAATTTGTGTTCCCTTTTTGCAGATGCAATTGATTATTTAGTTAAAATTGATTCTGACGCTCTTTTAAAATGGGGAGCTAATGATTTTTTGGAATCTAGCGATATCATAAAGTAATTAATAAAATATATTAGATGTGGACTTCATGTTCTTATGATTTACTTTATAATGATCGTTTTATATATTTACGCTGAAATTTGAGATAGATCTATATTTTATACTATAAATTTCAGAAGCTCTTGATATAGAGCTGTTGAAAATTAAAGAAATAATTTTTATTGAGTTTAGATTGATTAAGTGTTTTTTTGAAAGCTTAGAGCTTTTTTTGACTAACTAATCTAAATATAATTATCAAAGAGAAGCCTAATGTAACTTCAAAAATAACTTATTCAGGTGATTTTCATACTATCGCTATCAATCTGCAATCAAATAATGATATTTCGTCTGTTGATAGTTAGTACAAAGGCGAAGCTTTTTTACCAATGGACTTATTAGTGACTAACTTAGTTAGTTATATGTTGAATAATATCAGTATTAAAATTCTTAATTATTAAGAATACTTATTTAGCCTCAAGCTTTAAAGATTTAATAATTTTAATTTGTATTAAATTCTATATTAATTAAAACAACTCACCTGTCTCAACCATCTCTTCAAAATCAAACCCCAATTGCTCACCTTTACGCTGTTTCATTTGTTCGATACGTTGCCTGCGTCCAGAGACTAGCCGTAGCACCTCACGGCGCTGCTCGTTAGTCATGTTAAGCCATAGCTGACGCTCAGGACGACTGCGCAGGCAACCAAAGCAATAGCCTTTTTTATTACTTGTGCACACACCAATACACGGATTGGCAATCTCGAACAGTTCAAACTGCTGATTCATGGCGGCTCCATCGCGCTTATCATTATTCCTTTAACTTGCCTCATCTTATTTTAAAACATTATTATGTCGTAAATAACGAATAATAGTGTGCCGCTTTATTGTTACTGTTTTTGGCGAGGCAATGCTATGCTTAGCTTTTATAGCATATATAAAGTCATCATAACAAAATTAATAAGTGAGATTGTACGTGAACATTATTTATATTCATGGATTGGATAGTGATGCCAACTCGACCAAAGGCATATTATTAGAAAGCTGTTGCCAGCAGCATCATGCTGATATTAACGTATATCACCCAGACCTTAATAGTGCACCTGCGCAAGTCTTTGAGCAATTAGTTAAATTGGTAACCGAACTCAATAGAAAGGATAAAACCGTACTTATTGGCAGCTCGTTAGGAGGCTATTTTTCTACCTTGGTGAGCAATCATACAGGTTGCCCCGCACTATTGCTAAACCCGAGTACTCAGCCACACGTGACATTACAGCGTTTTTCTGACATCTCAGTATCAAATAAAGAAAGCAGTGACGAGTTATCTCATAGTAACGTCCTGCACACGACCGCTGGCGGTTGGGAAATAACCCCTGCGGATTTGCAATGGTTTGCAGATCATCAATTGGTATCCATTAATTATCCGCATAAAATTGCTGTCTTGCTAAAAGAAGACGACGAATTACTCAATGCTGAATTATCAAAAGACTTTTATCAAACGCAGGGAGCGACGGTAACTGTGCAAGCGGGTGGCGATCATAGATTTACGGATTTTGGTGAGCAATTACCGATGGTCATTGGTACGCTACAGTGTTTGTTATCGACTTAAAGAGACGACATTATCTGACGTGAACGACTGACAATTAGCGTTACCGTCGTTATTTTTGGTTATAATGGTTCAATAGAATTAATGATCTGTGAATATTAAGGGAAGCATTTGTGAGTGAATATAATGCGCAATCGTTAGAAGTTTTAGAAGGACTTGAGCCGGTACGTCGTCGGCCGGGCATGTATACGGACACCACCCGTCCGAACCACTTGGCACAAGAGGTGATTGATAACTCCGTCGATGAGGCGTTGGCGGGTTATGCTAAAACCATCAAAGTTCAATTGCATAGTGATGGCTCGCTGTCAGTCGAGGATGACGGGCGCGGTATGCCGACTGATATTCATCCTGAGTTTAAACAGTCAGGGATTGAGCTGATTTTGA
Organism: Psychrobacter sp. PAMC 21119; assembly: GCF_000247495.1. Lineage (NCBI taxonomy): Bacteria > Pseudomonadati > Pseudomonadota > Gammaproteobacteria > Moraxellales > Moraxellaceae > Psychrobacter > Psychrobacter sp. PAMC 21119. The sequence goes on from NZ_AHVZ01000037.1 coordinate 8,809, forward strand.
CCCGCTTACATGCTGGCGGTAAGTTTTCGACCGCTAATTATGAAGTTTCAGGTGGTCTGCATGGTGTTGGTATCTCTGTCGTCAATGCGCTGTCCACCCGCGTTGAAGTCACCGTATGGCGTGATAGTACACAGTTTGAAATGGCGTTTAAAAATGGTGCGCCAGTTACGCCTTTGACGGAAACGATCAGCTCAAACAAGCGTAAACGCGGTACTAAAGTACATTTTTGGGCGGATGGTAGCTTTTTTGATACGCCAAAATTTAATGTTAAACAGCTAAAGCACAATCTAAAAGCCAAAGCAGTGTTGGCCGCGGGTTTGACGATTGAGTTCGTCGATGATATTAATAATGAAAAAATCGTTTGGCAGTTTGCCGATGGGGTTGTCGAATATTTAAACGAACAGTTAGATGGTCTTGAGACGTTGCCTGAGGCACCTTTCTATTATAATTACGATGCGAAAGCGGGCGAACGTGCAGCCATTACCTTTGCACTGTCTTGGTTGCCTGATGGTGGTACGCCGATTCAAGAAAGCTATGTCAACCTTATCCCGACTGCGCAAGGCGGTACGCATGTTAATGGTTTGCGCACTGGTATTCTAGAAGCCTTGCGCGAGTTTTGTGATATTCATAACTTATTGCCGCGTAGTGTGAAGCTGACGGCAGAAGATGTGTGGGATGGGGTCAATTACATCTTGTCGCTTAAGTTTTCTGAGCCGCAATTTTCAGGGCAAACCAAAGAACGCTTATCGAGCCGTGAAGCGGCGGGTGCAGTACAAACGCTAGCAAAAGATGCCTTTAGCTTGTGGTTAAATCAACATGCCGATATGGGTGCTCAAATTGCCGAGTTGGCGATTAATAAAGCGGGACGTCGCCTAAAATCTGCCAAAAAAGTCGCGCGTAAAAAGATTACTCAAGGTCCTGCATTACCGGGTAAATTGGCTGATTGCCGTGGTGATTTGCGTGATGGCGCAGAGTTGTTTTTGGTGGAAGGGGATTCGGCGGGTGGTAGTGCCAAACAGGCACGAGATCGTCATTATCAGGCCATATTGCCACTGCGCGGTAAGATTCTAAATACATGGGAAGTGTCGTCAGATACCGTGCTGTCTAGCCAAGAGATCCATGATATTGCCATCGCTATCGGTGTCGATCCGGCGTCAGACGATTTGTCCGAATTACGTTATGACAAAGTATGTATTTTAGCGGATGCGGATTCTGATGGTCTGCATATTGCCACCTTGATTTGCGCGTTATTCGTTAAGCATTTTCCAGCGTTAGTCGATGCAGGACATTTATTTGTCGCCATGCCACCATTATATCGCGTAGATGTCGGTAAAGACGTGCATTACGCGTTGGATGAGCCTGAGCTTGCCCATATTTTGGCTAATGTACCGGGTAATAAAAAAGCACAAATTACCCGCTTTAAAGGGCTGGGTGAGATGAGTGCAGAGCAGCTGCGTGAGACGACCATGAATCGTGATACCCGTCGTTTGGTGCAACTAGATATGGACGATATGGTGCTCACCAATAGCGTGATGGATATGCTGCTCGCCAAAAAGCGCTCTGCTGACCGTAAGACTTGGCTTGAGGACAAAGGCAACTTGGCTGATATTTCATAAAGTATAGTTAAGCTTATATAAGCCGGATACGGTGTCAGGCTCGCTTAGTCTAATATTTATAGTGCTTTCACTTGCCTTTCTTGTCTCCAAATTATACTGAAGCGACTCTACAGTTAGCATTAGATATAGGAATGCTCACTGTAGAGTTGAGTAAGAGATAGCACAATAAAAGGCTGTAAAAGGCAATTTAGTGGCATAAACTTAATGGTATTATGTAGCTATCTTTTATAATCTGGTGCCGTTATGACATCGAAGTTTACCCATCGCTCTAAGTTGCCAACTGCTGCTAATTCTGCACGCTCTAAAATATTGCCAAAGCTTAGCAAAAAGGATTTAGGTCATTTAATTCCCAAACGGGGCGGCACAATTGCTCCAGTGATAGCCTCTTTCCTATTAAAAACCTCAGGCTGGCGAATCGTTGGTGAAATTCCAGATATCTCGCAAGCGGTGGTATTGGCATTACCGCACACGTCAAACGTTGATGGCGTCTATGCATTACCCAGCTTGTTTGCCTTAGATTTAAAAATCAGCATTATGGGTAAACATACGTTATTCAAAGTCCCAGTATTGGCGCAACTATTACGTTGGATGGGTATTATTCCCATCGATCGTGGTAATAAAGGCTCTGTGCTACAAGCGAGTATTGATAAGTTTAAAACCGGTGAGCCACTGTTTTTGGGATTATCTCCAGAAGGCACACGGGAATATACCAAAAACTGGAAGACAGGATTTTATTACCTAGCAGTGGGTGCTGGTATCCCTATTTTACCAGTGGCGTTAGATTATAATACCAAAGAAGTGCGTTTTTTATCTGCTGTGTATCCTACTGGAGATATTGAGGCTGACTTACCAAAAATCTATGCTCAATATAAAGGGGTGATACCAAGACATCCTGAGCGCTTATCGCAGCCACTACAGGATGTTAATAATTCAGCCAATTAGGTCTATCTTGCGAATATGAGCATTTGAACCTCTTATGAATGGTTAGTAAAACGCTCATATTCAAATACAAAGATAGTAATGTTTAGAATTGAGGCTGACCGTTAGAAGCACTAACCCCACCATCTACCGGTAAATTAACACCGGTAATCATCGACGCATCATCACTCGCTAAAAAAGTAATCGCGGCGGAAATATCCTCTGGCGTGGCCAGACGACCAAGTGGACAACGATCTAAGAATTTATCAGTCTTGGCATCATTATCTTGAATGGCACTGGTCATGTTTGTCTTAGTCACGCTTGGATTAACCGCGTTGACTCGCACTCCATCAGGACCATGATCTAAGGCGAGGGTACGCGTTAGATTGCTAACGCCAGCTTTGGCAGCATTGTAAGCGGCCATATTCCAATCACCACCGACCCCTGATAATGAGGAGACATTGACGATGTTACCTTTGGTCGCTATCAAATGTGGCATGGCTGCCTGACAGACATAAAAAGTACCGTTTAAATTCACATCAATCGCTGATTTCCAGTCTTCAGCCGTTAGCTCCGTAATTTTACCTTGGGTGGCTTTACCTGCATTATTCACCAAGATATCAATTTTTTCAAACTGATCAATGGCTCTTTTAATCATTTCTTGCACTTGGCTCTGCACACTAATGTCGCAAGTGATGGTCATATAATTATCGGTATGAATCCACGTACGGTCTTGCGGGAATTCTTTGGCGGTTTCTGCCAACGTATCGGCAGTCCGTCCCACTAAAACAACACTGGCACCTTCCTGAGCAAAGCGAATGGCCGTCGCACGACCAATACCTGAGCCTGCTCCTGTTACGATAACGGTTTTTTCTTTAAAACGTTTCATAGTATTCAGTCCTTGTTCTTATATGCAAATAATAATAGTCACTACATAAAAAATGAATGAGCAGACCCTAACGTAATGGCCGCACTATAAATCAATGCGTCAGCTGTGCTACTTTTATGTCATCATAACAAGTCATTGCTTGGAAAGCGACTTTGTATAATTGCACTTATGTAGTTTACTTTTTCTTTATGGAATTATGCCTATTATCCTCACAAAAATGGCATGATCTTTGTAAGTTGCCGTGTAGGGTACGTTATATTATCATTGATAATAAAAGGTTGAGACTGTGTTCAATTCGATTACTGGCACATCTGATGGGGGTTATCTGGTCAATGAGTTGGCCTGCTACCTACAGACAGATGCTTTAGACATTGCTTTACCTAACATGCAAACCATAGAGATTCGTTATGAAGCTCATTATACAGCTCGACAGTATCACTATCATTTGCCACTAGGTAAGCTTCAACTATTAGCGCTCATCTTATATCTGCCTTCTGAGACCAGCTTGGCTAATATCGAAACAGTACGTATGGCAGCGGTCAAAGCGGTGCTAGCATGGCAAAAAGCTAAGACTAACTCTTCTCAAGATAAAGACAATCAGGCGCTTAGCTATGACGTATTGGTCGTCGACATCCAATTCAGTGAGCACGCTAATAGTAGCAACAATAATAACAGTGACAATAATGATGAACACAACAATGACAATAATATTGAACATAACCGTCAGCGGAATCAGTTACCGAAGCGCTTAAAGCACGAATTTGTAGCGCGCTATTTTATGGAAAATTTGGTCGTCGACATGAGTGACCACGCACAGCGACTGCAAGTATTTAGCTGGCATGATTGGGGTTCGATAACGCTCGCATTACAGACGCCATGCGAGCTGTGGCGATTCTTAGGGTATCATCTTGAACAGCTCCAGCGCTCGGTCTCCAGCCATGTCGCGAGTTTTGAATCTGAAGACATGCTTGTCACGCAGTTTTTAAGCAGTGCGCTCTTATTTGACCATGCTATTACGATCGATAATGCCCTTATCAAATATGGTATTCAGCAAGCACCAAATTCTGCCTTGGTAGCCATGACCTTAGCTCAAAAAAATAAGAGCCAAACTGCCCAGATGTATCAACAACATAGGCAACAAGCAGCAACACTCTGGTCTCAACTTAGTACACAGATGATCGACACGGTCAGTGCAGAGCTGACAGCTCAAGCAGGCATCAAGTCGCTAAAGCCACAGTTTTCTCTTTGGCAGCAGCAATTATTAGATGAATCTGTGTTTTCGCGACATGAACTGATTCGCACTTTATATAGACACCCACAACAAAAGCCGGCGTTGCAAAAAACTGGCTATGTGGTACATCAGCATTCATATGAAAATCTTGGTCGGCATTATGTGCTGATATTTTATGGGCAAGATTTGGCGGGGCAGAACAGTAAAGCGGCTATTCAGCCAAACTTACAGCAAATTGCGCAAGATGTTGCCACGCGTCTGCCGATGGCTGAGCTACACCATGTCATCATACTTGGTATAGATTTTATCTCTGATGCCGGTGAGACTTTCATGGACATCGATCTGTGGATTCAACCTATGAATAATATGACTCAGCGCGAACGTCAACTTACCAAGCAAATACAACGTCTCAAACAGCAAGGTGCTGAGCAGCAAGATATTCAGCAGCCAGTTTCTAAGAAGCAAGCGGCTAAGAAGCCAAACGAGCCAGTAAATGATTTGCCTCAGATCCGTCTCAACCTTTCTATTCCAGCCCGTAAAGATAAGCTATAAATCAATACTATAGTCAGTGAAAAGCAATATCGGTATATCTGCAGTATCGTAGCGTTTTAGGGTATTTGACTATAGGTAAACTTGTCGTCGTTCAACTTAAAGAAATCATCCATAATACAAACACCCATAAAAAAAGACAGCCTAAGCTGTCTTTTTTTGTTCGAAATTATACTTTCATAAAGGTTTATTTATTGGTGTCGTCGATAAGACCGCTACCAGGTAATAAATCGTTATTAGTCGTAGTTCCAGTAGTTCCAACATCAGTAGTATCTACAGGATCAGTACCAAGTTTTGTGGTATCGACCGTATCTGTACGTAAGTTGGTAGTCGAGGTAGTTGGTGCACTCGGCATATTCTCACGAACTGAATCAGCAACTTTGTCTTGCGTTGATGAATTAGGCGTCAAAGCAGACTTCGCTTTTGCTTCAGTACGCTCTTTGTCCATTTTGTCCTGCATCTTGCGTAGGAAACGTGCTGCTGCTTCTTGACCGCCAAGACCGAATGATAGAGCAAAGGCAACCGCAACGGCACCTAACGTTAGACCAAATGCTAGGTTAACGATAGAGTCAGCAATACCCATCGCTTTTAGACCCATGGCTAGTACCAAGCCCATGATTAATACACGTACGATGTTTGCTAAGAACTGTGAGCCTTGCTCAGAGCGTTCAACGACACCAGCGATGATATTGGCAAGCCAGAAACCGATGAATAGAATGATCGCGCCCAAAATGATGTTGGCACCGAAAGCGATAAACATCGTGATAATAGCTGAGATAGGCTCAAAACCTAATAAATCAGCGGCTGCGATAGCGGCAAACAGCATGGCAAAAAAGATGATCGCATAACCAACAAGGTCAGAGACTCTTTTATCACCCATGGTCTCTTGTAAGCCAACTTTCGCAGGCAACTGGTTGATCTGAGTGTTTTCGATCAAGCCTTTAATAATATTAGCGACCATACGTACCACGTAGAAAGTCACTACTAGGATAGCCACTGCCATAAAGATGTTTGGCAAAGCTTCCATGATTTTGTTCAGCATATTCGTCGCAGGACGAGCAATCACTTCGATTTTTAACGCATTTAATGCGGCAATAATCGTTGGGATAATCACAACTAAAAATGCTAATGAACCTGCGATATTAGGTAGGCTGTTTTGCTCGTTCAAACCTGCTTTTGACGCCAACTCTTGCACGTTAAAAGTAGAAACAAGGTTGGTCACAATGCCACGTACGACTTTAGCAATGATATAACCAACGACAAATACCACACCAGCAATTAGGATGTTAGGAATAAAGCTGAAGATTTTATCTACCATATTAGTCAATGGGGCAAATAAACCATCAAGCTCTAATTGGCCCAATACCATGGTTAGAACAACCAATAAGATGAACCAGTAAACCATATCAGCAATCGTGCTACTCATTGGTTTTACGCCAGCTTTAGCGCTTAAACGCTCATCCATTGATGTTTTGGCCAGTGCTGCGTTGATCGCTGTGCGGGCAACAGTTGCCACAACCCAACCAATCACACCAAGAGCAATGGCACCGATCAGATTAGGAATGAACGCCAACACTTGGTTAACCATATTTGCAAATGGTGCTGAGATAGAGTTCAAGTTCAACTGACTAAGCGCCCCTGAAATGGCAATGATAAAGATAAACCAAAAAACAATCTTAGAGATAATACCCTCTAGATCATAGGTTTTGCCAGTAGAAGAGTTCATGCGTTGATTAAGATTCACTTTAGACAGCACACCGCGTACCAGTGCCGCGATGCCTAGGGCTACGAGCCAGCCAATAATAAATATTAAGATAGCACCAATAATGGAGCCGATCGGCCCACCAAGATAACCATTAAAAGATGTAAATGTTGGATTCATCTTATCCTCCTTGAATCATCATATATGAGCTGTGAAATAACAAAGGTAACCATCACAAATAGTAGGTAGTCAGCACTTTAGTTATTGAGCAAAACCATATAGATGGTAATTATAAATAGTGTTTTTAATTTAAGTTATACAGGGACATTATAGTGACTGGAAAAGTAATCCTACTATAGGAAAATGTGGATCTGCGATGACCATACATCTCTGTTACGCAATGTGGCTACCGATATCCCAATATCTATTAGTAAAACTGACGTCCAGTTACTTATCACCTTAACTAATTTAGCTTAGCTGATGTATTGATAGATTTAAAGACAGAAAGCTTAACCTGTTACTATATTTGTGTGATAACTTGTTATTTTTACGAGAAATGTTAACACAGACTGTACATTGGCCCGATAATTTCATCCTAAACATGGCTCCTAAAACTAAGATTTGTTATTATAGAAATATGTGACATCTCGCCACTATACTTACAATTTGAGAGTACTCTATGAAAAAAATCACTACCTTAAGCGTTAGTGCACTTGTTAGTGCTATGTTATTAGTTACCGGTTGTAGTACTAATAATGGTAATCAAGAAACCTCTAGTCAAAGCGTTTCAGTGACTGAAAAAAGCCCAGCCAATGAAAAAGTGGGTTATAGCTTGGGCTATATGATGGCAGAAGGTAACAAAGAAGCGGTCGGTGATCTCAACCTTGATACCTTTGAAAAAGGCTTTCGTGATGGTTATGAAGGCAATGATTCCGCACTGACACAAGAGCAAATGCAAGAAGTATTGATGACCTATCAAAAAGAGCAAGAAGAGAAGTTTGTTAAAGATATGGAAAGCAAAGCGACTGACAACAAAGCCGCTGGTGAAGCATTCTTAGTTGCAAATGCGAAAAAAGAAGGCGTAAAAGAGACGGCCTCTGGTCTACAATACAAAGTAATCGCTCCAGGTACTGGTAAATCACCAAAAGCGACTGACGTGGTTGAAGTAAACTACGAAGGTAAATTGATCGATGGTACGGTATTTGACAGCTCTTATGAGCGTGGTGAGCCGATTGAATTTCCACTAAATCAAGTTATTGCTGGCTGGACGGAAGGTCTACAGTTGATGAAAGAGGGTGGCAAATATGAGTTTTATATCCCATCAGACATCGCTTATGGCGAGGCAGGTAACTCAGGTATCGAGCCTAATAGCACTTTAATCTTTACCGTTGAGCTGTTAAAAGTAAAATAATGCTGCGATAAAACGTAATAATCTGCACTGTCCTAAAACAGAAAAAGCCCTCATAAATATTATGAGGGCTTTTTGTTTAGACGTGGTTTAGTTCATTGTTTACTCATCAATTGAGTCACTCGTTAAAGTGTCTTTTGGAAGACTTTAGAGTTACGTCCGTTATGATACTTTTCTTGTCGTGCTTCTGGTAAGGCGCTTGCTTCAACTTCTGCAAAGCCTTGTTCAACGAACCAATGGGCAGTACGAGTCGTCAACACAAACAGTTTGTGCAAACCATGGCTGCGCGCTTGCTGCTCTAAAAACGCTAGCAAATCCGCACCTCGGCTACCGCTACGATATTCGGGATGAACCGCGACACAAGCGACTTCGGCCGCATCTGCATCTAATGGATAAAGCGCTGCACAGCCCAGAATCATACCATCACGCTCAATCACACTATAGTGATCAATCTCTTGCTCCAAGCATTCGCGCGAACGACTGACCAATATGCCTTGTTCTTCTAACGGTAATAACAGTTCAATAAGTCCCACGACATCGTCGATATTTGCTCGGCGAATCTCTTCATAAGGGTCGTGGCTTATGAGCGTACCAGAGCCATCACGAGTGAATAGCTCTTCTAATAATGCACCATCTTTGGCATAAGAGATAATATGGGTGCGATGAACGCCTTGACGGCAAGCATTACTGGCGCAATTTAAAAAGTAGTTGATCTCACAATTTAGATCACGGCCACGTAAGAAACGATCGACTTCATTTGGAATCATTTCGCGTAGCAAGCGATCATCGTCATTGATACCCGTTTCTTCACCTAAGAATATCAGCTTATCCGCGCCAAGTGCGACGGCAGCACTCAATGCCACATCTTCAGCGAGTAGGTTGAAAACTTCACCAGTCGCTGAATAACCCATCGAGCCTAAAATCACGATATGATCGTGGAGTAGGTTGTTTTTGATGGCCTCAACGTCGATAGAGCGCACTTCACCCGTCATTTGATAATCGACACCATTACGAATGCCATAAGGGCGGGCGGTGACAAAATTGCCTGACACGGCATCAATGCGCGAGCCGTACATGGGTGAATTGGCCAGTCCCATCGACAGCTGTGCTTCAATCTGCAAGCGGATGGCACCAACGGCTTGCAAGATAGACGGCATCGCTACACGCGGTGTCACTCGAATGTCTTCATGCAACGGCGAGGTGATATCAGTGCCTTGCAGGTTGTTTTCGATTTGAGGTCGGGCCCCATGTACCAATACCAGCTTGATGCCCAAGCTATGTAACAAGGCGAAGTCATGAATCAGCGTACTAAAATTCGGGTGATTGACCGCTTCACCGCCAAACATGATCACAAAAGTCTTACCGCGATGGGTATTAATGTAGGGGGCAGAATTACGGAACCAATGAACGTATTCAGGATTAATCTGTGGCATGGCGCTAGTAGTCATAATGGGAGCAGTAGTAGTCAGAATAAGAAAAAAGGACGTGACAAAAAATGCCAGTCGCTAAAGAATTACCATAGCAAAAAACGCCGTTGTGAGCTATCTTTTATTTCAGTAGCGTTCATCAATCTTTGTAGTAAATTGACAATATACACAACCTCAACACGGGGTTAGTGTACCTACAAACGCTTTTTGCTATGCTAAGCGCTATTGCTTTATAGACAGCTAACGCAGATAATCAATAAAAACGAACGTTACCAGCATGGAGCGTATATGATGATAGCCTGCTCATAATCTGAGATGTCGTCATTAAGTGTATTGCTCATATAAAGTCTCGTCTATCCAAACCGCGAGAAACTTAAAAAGTTAAAGCGATAAGTGTCAGAGTTTAAAAGCATTGAAAATGCATTAACCAGACAGTCAGGTTTTGCCAGCTGCGTTTTACCGATATATTAACTAGGGATAATGAAAGTCATGAAAAAAAGTAACCATTTTGCCAATCCTTTTAGCGCTTTTAGCGGACACCGTCTGTTTCACGTGATCGCTGGTACGCTCGTCGGCGTCATGGCTGTGACCCAAGCCTCAGCGATGCTGCCGACCCCAGAGCAAGCAGTTGATAATTTAGCTACCATGCAGTCAAGTACCAATCAAGCAAGCACCCGTAGCGGTAATTCTAGTGTGCAAGCCGTTAATACCAAAATTACTGCCTCGCTGATCAGTGTTGATGCCAATGGTCAGGAGGTCTTGGTACCTGTTAATGCCAACACGCGCTTGCAAGCAGGCAACGTCTTAGAGTATCAAGGGTATTTTACCAATACCAATGCTGATCGAGTACGCAAAATGACGGTCACCATGAGTATCCCTGAGCAAGTAGAATTATTGCGCGCGGTCTCGCCTGATTTCCCATATGGCAGCACCGATGGCGATACTTTCGCCCGTATGCCGCTACGTGGCAAGGTGGACAATCAATTACAAGAAATCCCATTCAAATACTACAAAGCAGTACGCTGGGATATCGAAGGTGTTGGCCTCAATGACACCGTAGCAGTGAAATACCGCGCCCGCGTTAAATAGATTTGCTTATTAATTGATACATGCTGTTTAAGCAAAATTGATTTAGCTAATAGTAAAAAGCACCACAGTTTATGACTGCGGTGCTTTTTTAATGGCTGAGATTCTAATTTTGAGGTTAGCTTGTCGAGGATTTACTATACATAGTCAGTGAAAAGTAATATCGAACCATCACGCACTGCTGATATCAGCAATACCGTCGCATTTTTAAGATATTTTGACTATATCGTTATAAAGTCGCATATTTACTCTGTGATTTTTCTTTAATTAATTGTTTAATCGCATTGATTTGTGGTGTGGTTGCTTGCGTACCAGCAGCAATAAGGGCGCTACGTTGACTGGTATCTAATGAGCTGATATGACCGACATCAGGGGTAATCACAATATCAGCACGCGCGCGTTCATTACGCATCGATGCGCTGTGCTTGGTATTTGAATGAGCAGCGTTGGCGGTTAAATTGTTTTCAAGTAAGCCCCAAAAGCTACTCAATGAGGTGATAGCGGGTAAGAGATTGCTCGTTACGTTCTTTTTATTCGAAGTAGGCACCGTCACATCGATGGCGATGATGATATCTGCCCCCAAATAACGAGCGCTATCGACAGGCACTAAGCTGACCACACCGCCATCGATATATTTTTTGCCGACTTTTTCAGGAATACGTGGGGCAATAAAAATATTAGGTACGCTACAAGATGCTTGAACGGCAAGCCCAGCATCTCCCGTGGTAAAAATTGCTTTTTTTAGCGTGTGCTTCTCAGCCGCGACGGCAGCGAAGTGAATGGGAAATGACTCTATAGGGCGACCACCAACTTTTGCATTAATAAAGTTTTTGAGTTTGATACCTTCTATAAATCCTTGGTTGGATAAGGTGAAGTCCGTCAATTCGCTGTCAGTGGTGGTCAATGCCAAGCGCTCAAGCTGTGCTGGCGTGTAGCCGCTAGCGTATAGACTACCGACCAAGCTGCCGATGCTCGTGCCAACGACCAAGGTTGGTTTGATACCGTTTGCTTCTAGAGCCTTAATTACGCCAACATGCGCAAAACCTTTGGCACCGCCGCCGCCCAACACCAACGCCACTTTTGGTTCATCTGCTATGGGCGCTACTGGTGCTGGTGTCAGTGTGCTACAAGCATTGATGCTTAAAGCCAATACAGCAAGCACACTGATACGCAGGCATATTAAATGATGATAAGATTGAGGCAATAGAGTGGGAGCAAACATAAAAAAGACCTTATAAAATCATCGTAAATTAGGGCGTGTTATCAATTAGCACATTTATATATTTAGTGGTCTTAAAATGGTTAAATTTTGCTAAAAATCGTCAGAAATTTTGCCAAATCGACAAAGCTATTTATCGACAAAGCTACTTATCCATAAAATAGACTGGATGTATTTCTATACAAAGTGTCTAAACGCAGTATTACTAAATAGCTTAGCATAATCAATCATGTTGTCAGTTATAATGAGACTGATTCAGTATTTTGATAGCTGGTTGATTGCTATCACCTTTGCAGCTCATTACTAGCAGTAGAATGCTTAGGGCGTGTCCTCATAAGACATTTTGCGCTTACGGAATTTAAAACCAATATCGTTAGGATTTTTGATGCCCATGTCGGTCAGTCACGCTTCAGCTCCTTCCTCAGCCCAGTCAACCGCTCATGGGATATCTGAGCAACCTCTATCGGCACTCGATATGCCAGTGACGGCGTTGGCAGGCGTCGGCTCCAAAGTGGCTGAGCAACTCGCGCAGTTGGGTATCGTACGAATATTTGATTTGCTGCTGCATCTGCCACGAGATTATGAAGACCGCAGCCGACTGGTATCGATAGCGGACGTGGGGCATGGACAAGCAGCATTAATCACTGGGCGTGTGGTACACGTCGATGTCAAGCGCAGTGGCATGACCGTAATTGTAGACGATGACACCGATACGATATCATTGCGGTTTTTTAAGGTCTATCGTGGTCTGGCGCAGACCATGAGTTTGGGTACACAATTGCAATTGTTCGGCGAAGTAAAAGTCAGCCGTTATGGCAAGCAGATGCACCATCCCGAATATCAAATTATCACTGATAGCAGTGCGATGACCAATACTGGGTTGCAGCCCATTTATCCCAGTGTCAAAGGCTTGCATCAGAATAAATTGCGTACCTTGATTAAGTTGGCGCTGCAAACGGTGCGTAGTCAGGGTCTACCGATGACGCTGTTTACCAATGAAGATTTTGCCGTCGTTGCGGATTTACCATTGGTACCTTTTGAACCACCAAATAAATCGGTAATAGAGGCGTATGAGTCTGAAGATATTTTTTCGACGCTCGCCCGCAGTGTGCCCGACAATACTACTGGTAATAGTGTCAATAAAGCCCAGCCCGCTGTTTATGATGCAACGTATGATGCGATGAATCATAATCTCGATACGATGGCCGCTAATAATGTCTATACCCTGACGATATTTGAAGCCTTGGTACTATTGCACACTCCACCAACTTATACCGATGCTGGGCGGCAGTATCAGCTATTGACCCAACTAAGTGCTCGCACCCATGCTGCTTGTCAGCGCTTGATCATTGAAGAGTTGACCGCGCATCAACTCAGTCTATTATATCGTCGTCAGCAATTGCATCAGCATAAAGCCCCTAAATGCGCCACTAAAAGCCCATTGGCTGATCAATTATTTGCCGCGTTGCCGTTTGATTTAACGGGCGCGCAGCAACGAGTGATGAAAGACATCACGGCCGATATGGCGACTTCTATTCCGATGCTACGACTGGTACAAGGGGATGTGGGCGCTGGCAAAACGTTGGTGGCGGCAGGTGCCGCAGGCTATGCGCTTGATAGTGGCTGGCAAGTGGCTGTTATGGCACCCACAGAGATTTTAGCAGAGCAGCATTTGGTTAATTTTAAACAATGGTTTGAGCCCTTAGGTGTTGGGGTCGGTTGGCTGGCGGGTAAACAAACCGCAAAGCAGCGCCGCGAAGCGTTGGTAGCTGTAGCGGACAACACCGTGCAAGTGGTCGTCGGCACCCATGCGTTATTTCAAGAGCAAGTACAGTTTGCTAAATTGGGCTTGGTTATTATCGATGAGCAGCACCGTTTCGGTGTCGAGCAGCGCATGGCTTTGACCAGTAAAGGCGTGGCCAATAGCACACCACATCAGTTAATAATGACGGCAACGCCCATTCCGCGTACGCTAGCGATGAGTGTCTACGGCGATATGGATACCTCCATCATTGATGAGCTGCCACCGGGTCGCACGCCAATTACGACGGTGACGATTGACCGTAACCGCCGTGATGAGGTGATCGAACGTATTGCGATTAATTGTGAGGCGGGCAGGCAAGCGTATTGGGTTTGCTCGCTGGTGGAAGAGTCTAGCGTGTTGGATGCACAAGCCGCTGAAGCCACTTACGAGGACTTAAATGAGCGCTTAAATATTCGTATTGGTCTTGTCCATGGCAAGATGAAATCCGTTGATAAACAAGCCATCATGCAAGCATTCAAATCCGGAAGTCTTGATTTGTTAATTGCCACAACGGTCATTGAGGTTGGCGTCGACGTCCCTAATGCGTCGCTAATGGTCATTGAAAACGCCGAGCGTTTGGGTCTATCGCAACTACATCAATTGCGTGGACGAGTCGGGCGTGGTTCGACCAAAAGCTTCTGCGTTCTACTATACCAAAAGCCATTGTCGGAGACGGGCACTGAACGTCTAAATGTATTGCGCGACAGCACCGATGGCTTTGTTATTGCCCAAAAAGATTTGGAACTGCGCGGGCCTGGTGAGCTGTTGGGTAAACGTCAAACGGGCAATGTTGGTTATTATTTGGCGGATTTGATCCGTGATGAGCAATTATTTGCGATTGCCCAGCGTCTCGCCAAACACTTGATTGCAGATCCTACGAGAAAAGCGGATGTCAGCCAACTGATTCACCGCTGGATGCCTGAGGCGAGTCGTTATACCAATGCCTAATTGCGGTGAGTCAGCTGTATGATTTGATGAAATGTCTGAGCAATAAATTAATATCAAACAAAAAAGAGGATAGCCAATGCTATCCTCTTCTATCTTTTTGCCGCAGATTTGTTTTTTCGAAGCAAAACTATTGGTGTAATGGACAAAATTCATGCTAGAAATTAGAAGGTAGTCGCTAATGGACATAATTCATGCTATTTGAGTGTCTTTGACTCTAAAAAGTCTTTAATAAACCGTAACTTACGATACTCATTTAGCCCATGATGACTGTGTAATTGTCGCTTGAGCTCACTGAATAACCCTTCGAGAGAATTAGTAGTATTTGGTAGGTCTAAATGCCCATATTCTTGATAAGTAAATAACCAATCGCTATTGGTTCTTAAACTACGATAAGCACTTCTAAGACGCTTGTGGGTGTACCACGTTCTGCCGGTATCCTCATTGGTACTACGCTCATTAAGATAGGCTTCATGAGTCAAATACCAGTGATCTAAGCGGCTTTACAAACGCATCTTTATCAAGCTGTTTTATTTCTAAAGTAAGTCGTCTAAGCTCGATACTGGCACTATTCTTAGGGCGACGAGTTAAATAGCGGGTCACTATTTGCACTTG
>NZ_AHVZ01000036.1:0-76126 GCF_000247495.1 Psychrobacter sp. PAMC 21119
GAACTGACCCCCATAAGTTGGACACAACTTATGGGGGTTATTTTATGAAGTATGACATCGACTTTAAACTAAGGGTGATAGCCTATTATCAACAAGGACATTCAGGCATTGCTACCGCAAAGCATTTTAATATTAATGATAAAGATGTTTTTAAGTGGGTAAACCAGTATTTAAAAGACGGTATACTTGCAATCAAACCTAAAGCTGGCAAAGCCATCTACAGTAGCGAGTTCAAGCTTCAAGTCCTGACCACAATGGCAGGTGAAGGTTTAAGTCAATCGCAAGCCGCTTTGAGGTTTAACATTAGCTCGCCTGCGCTGATTAGTGTATGGCGCACCGCCTATGCTCGTCATGGTATGCTAGGCTTAACTGCCAAAGCTAAAGGACGACCTACTGTGAAGCACCCTTATCTCACTGACAAGCCTGAGCATGAGAAGAGTATAGAGGAGCTCAAACGCGAGAATGAATACCTCAAAGCGGAGAACGCCTACCTAAAAAAGCTCGATGCCTTGCTCAAAGAGAGGAAAGCCAACCAGACAAAGCAAGGCTCGTCAAAGGACTAAGAGATCAGCATCCGCTCGCTTTACTATTACTCATTGCAGATATAGCAAGGAGCAGCTTTTACTATCATCTGCGTGTTCTGCAAGCGACAGACTAGTATGCCGATCTTAAACAG
Source organism: Psychrobacter sp. PAMC 21119 (assembly GCF_000247495.1). Classification (NCBI taxonomy): domain Bacteria; kingdom Pseudomonadati; phylum Pseudomonadota; class Gammaproteobacteria; order Moraxellales; family Moraxellaceae; genus Psychrobacter; species Psychrobacter sp. PAMC 21119. The sequence continues at coordinate 677 of NZ_AHVZ01000036.1, forward strand.
CGTATCAGTGACGTCTATCATCACCATAAAGGTCGGTATGGCTACCGTAGAATCACTCAAACGCTTAAGAACGAAGGACTAAGATACAACCACAAGCTCATCGCACGGCTTATGAACGAGCTTAAACTTACCGCGAGAATCAGACGACAAAAGTATCGTTCCTACAAAGGACAGTGCGGCGTTATTGCCAAGAATAGGGTCAAACGTAGGTTTAGAGCAAAAGCGCCAAATCGCAGGTGGCTGACTGACATTACTGAGTTTAAAGTGGGCGATGATAAACTGTATCTGTCACCCATACTCGATTGCTTTAATAATGAGATCATCAGTTATGAATTATCAAGACGACCCGTATATGACTTGGTGAAACAGATGCTTGATCGCGCGCTCAAAGGCATATCATTAAAGCGCAGGCTCAAGGAGCAGCTAACGCTGCATTCAGATCAAGGGTGGCACTATCAGATGAAACCGTTTGCAACAACGCTAAAAGCCAATAACATCCAGCAAAGTATGAGCCGAAAAGGTAACTGCTTAGACAATGCGCTGATGGAGAGCTTCTTCGGTACGCTCAAGTGTGAGACTATTTATATTGAAAAGCCATCGAGTATTGAGGCGTTAGAGCAACAGATTCATAAGTATGTGCATTACTACAATCATGAAAGAATTCAGCTTAAACTAAAAGGACTGAGCCCTGTACAATACAGAGCTCAGTCCTATCTTTAATTAAACCGTCCAAGTTTCGGGGGGCAGTTCACTGTGCTAGTAAGTAGGCGGGTTTTTGATAAAATAACGAGCGAAAGTTTATAAAATGTAATACAATATATCTTTGTTAATATAAAATCCTTTTAAATCAATAACTAATATTTAATGCTGGGTTTTATTTTCGCTAGTAAGTTATATAAATATTAATATTTTATAGGATAAGAGATGACGGCTAATACTCCTCAAAAAAACCTTGCTGCAGTGCTTTTCTTGGCAGTTTTTTTAACGGCCTGTGGCGGTGGTAGCGACTCTGACAGCAGTTCTACGTCCAATGATTCACCAAGCCAATCACAAGAAGTCATTTCAGAACCAATAACTTCGGCACCAGTAACGGCGGAGCCTGATGATCAGGACAATGAACCAAACGATAATGTCCCTGTCAATACAAGCGACGAGCCTACTGAAAATAACGCGCAAGCAGCATTAAGTGCTAATAACCAATTTAGTCTCGCAAGAACCAGCTGTGGCTTAGGCGGTTTGTCTATGGATACTGCGCTTGATGACATTGCTATTCAGCATGCAAACTATATTAAATATGTATTTGCCAATAGCACGCCAACCAGTTTTAATGCGCATATCGAAAATGAAATAAGCGATATTGCTAGCGTAACCGGTACCAATAACCCATTCTTTGGTGGCTTGGATTTCTCAGATCGCTTATCGAATGCAAACTATCGTAATGCACAATATGGTGCTACTGAAAATATTGCTCAGTCTGTCTATTATAGCTCAGCAGGTAATTTTTTGAGCGTAGATATGGTAGCTACCTCAATGGCCAAGTCATTGTTATCAGCACCTTATCATCTGCGTTCTTTGATGCTCCCAACGTCAAGTTTGGTAGGCACGGGAATGGTTACTTACAAACCCAATGGTAAGAGTACAGCCAATAACCAAGGTTATGTCTTGGTCAGCCATGCTTCAGCGACACAAACGACCAAAGACAAATCAGTTTCAGGTATTTTTACCTATCCATGTCAGGGTGTGACTGGAACAGTGACCGCACTATACAACGAGACACCAAACCCTGTTAAAGGTACTGGACGCAATTTGCGCACTGATCCTATCGGACAACCCGTTTATATTAGTATGCCGTCAGCTAAAAACATTAAGGTCAGTAACATCAATTTTAGAGATACGCAGCGCAACGCAGATGTGCCGATTCAGTTAATTGATTTTGATAACGATCCGTATGCTAATACCAATTACGCGCTACCAGCGAACGAAGCTTTTATCTTACCGTTGACCGATGCACTAAAAAGCTGTGAAATCAAGCGCGCGGCAAATCAAAGCCAGCAATGTGGTCTTTATGGCAATACTAAGTATCAAGTGAGCTTTGATATTCTAGTCGATAATAAAACCTTACAAAATAAGTCATTTACTTTTACTACGGGTAAAGTGAATTACTAGTTAATCTGATTAACTGATATTGTAAAATAAGGGCTGAATCAGATAACTGGTTCAGCCCTTGTTATATAAAAAACCTGTCAGACTATTAAAAGGTACAAAAACCTAAAAATAATCTCTCTTAGAATGATGAGTTCGGCTGTTCTAAGAATGCTTCTTCGTCACTAGTTGTTTCTCTACCTAGCGTTTTATTACGATGCGGATAACGACCGAACTGATCGATAACGTCTTTATGACGATGTTCAAAGTCTAAAGTAGTCGCGTCATTTAGTTGCTCAAACAACGTTAAATAGCGCTCATGGATAACGGCTGATTCAGAATGCATAAACGGTATAATAGTAAATCGACGCCACTCCATCGGTAACGTGTCAAAATGCGGCTGTTGAATGGCTTCTTGTGCTAATACCACTGCCATACTGTCTTGGGCAAAAGCGCACGCTTGCCCGCGGCATAGATTGCGTGAAAACTGATCTAAGACGATAATTTCTGCCAGACGTCCTGCCAAATTAGTCATTGAGCTATTCACATCATTTTGATTTTCAGACCATCGCCAAGGCGCACATTCACCGTGTTTTGCTGCCTGCCAGATTTTGCCAAACTTATCATGAATACGCTGATCAAAATCATCATTTTTTGCAAACCAATGCTGCTCATTATTTTTATCAAACCAAAAGTCCAACACTGCACGTGCATTAGGGTCGAGATGGGTCAAATCAATATTTCTGGATTCAAGTTTGGATAAGTTGGTTTGGCTGGCGGCGCTGGAATAATCGGTTGATAGTGACATAAGATATTCTAATTATGATGGATTTAGTCTACTATAGCGCACTTAATTAGCGATGTCACAATGCTAAAAAAGCACAGTAATAAAAAACGCTCATACTACAAACAAGCATTGTTATCACAAGCTTTACTACCGCATATACAAGCCATTAGGTTGTCTCTTATGAACTCAACAAAAAACACCAAACCAGTTTCGATACCAACTTCGATACCAACGCCTTATTATCTGCTCGATGAAGCAGCAATCGTTGCCAATATGCAGATTATCGCTCGACTTTGTGAGTTGTCTGGTGCCAAAGCCTTATTGGCACTCAAATGCTTTGCCACTTGGGGCGTGTTTGATGTCATGCAACCCTATTTGCACGGCACTACTTCGTCGTCGCTCAATGAGGTGCGCTTGGGCTACGAGACCTTTGGCAATAATAGCGCTGATAGCAATGATGAAGGGAATGATGAAGATAAAAAAGAAACCCATGCCTATAGCGTCGCCTATAGCGTAGATGAAATCGATGAAGTATTGAGCTATGCTGATAAGATTATCTTTAATTCTATCTCGCAGCTCAATGCGTTTAAAGACCAAGCTGGCGCAAAAAATATTCCAGTTGGGCTACGTTTAAACCCAAAGACTAGCAATTCATCGTTTATCATTGCTGATCCTGCGCGTCCTTTTAGCCGTCTTGGTGAGCATGATAAAGATAAGATTGCAGCAGTGCTTGCTGAAATCACTGGAGTCATGATTCATAACAATTGTGAAAATGACAGTTTTGAGGCCTTTAGTGACAGTTTGGCGGATATCGAATATAGGTTTGGTGACGTTTTAGCGCAGCTTGAGTGGGTCAGTTTGGGCGGTGGCATTCACTTTATCGCGCCTGATTATCCATTAGAAAAACTAGCCACGCGATTGAAAGATTTCAGTGAAAAATACGATGTACAAGTCTATCTAGAACCAGGTGAGGCGAGCATTCATGGTGCTGGATCATTGGTCACGACGGTCTTAGATACGATGCACAACGGAAAAAACCTAGCCGTTGTTGACGCTTCTATCGAAGCGCATATGCTGGATTTGTTGATTTACCGTGAGTCAGCACCCATTGCGGCTATTAACGAAGCGTTGATTGATATTGTACCTGCCGATATGGCTAAAACAGTGGACATTTCAGACAACACTATTATTTATGGTCGTTCTTGCTTGGCAGGTGATATCTTTGGCGAGTATGCCTTACCTAACCATTTGCAGGTAGGCGATAAGATTGCCTTTGGTAATGCGGCGGGCTATACCATGGTGAAGAAAAACTGGTTCAATGGTGTCAACATGCCAGCGATTGTTATTCGTCGTTTGGATGGCAATATTGATGTGCAGCGTGAGTTTGATTATCAAGATTATAAGGCGAGTTTGTCTTAGTATTCGCCGTTCGATGATGCTTGAGCACAACCAGATTGTATCTTAACCATTAATTATTGCCGAAAAGCCTGCAAAAATTGTTATAATCGCCACGGGCAAAACCAGCTATTTTTGCCCGACGGGTGCGTGGGTTTTCCTCGGTCTTCCTTTTTAATTCACGCATATCATTCACTCGTTTCTGTTTTGACTGGCCATTTCTTAGGCGATGACAGGGACACAAAGGAGGATTGTTGCATTGAATACCAACCAACAAGCTAAGCCCAACAAAAAAGATGTACTCATCATCGGAGCAGGCGGTGTCGCTCAAGTAGTCGCGCATAAATGTGCGATGCATAATGATGTGCTCGGCGAAATTCATATCGCCTCTCGTACTCAAGATAAGTGTGATGCTATTGCGCAAAGTGTCAAAGACAAAGGTAGCTTTAAACAAGCAGCTATTTTGCACACGCATCAAGTTGATGCCATGGACAGCCCAGCACTTATACAGTTGATACAAAATACTGGTGTGCAAATCGTTATCAATGTCGGCTCGTCATTTATCAATATGACGGTGCTAGAAGCTTGTATTGAGACAGGTGTTGCTTATATTGATACCGCTATTCATGAAGACCCACGCAAGATTTGCGAGACACCGCCATGGTATAACAACTATGAATGGCAGCGTAAACAGCGCTGTGCGGACAACAATGTCACGGCGATTTTGGGTGCAGGCTTTGATCCTGGCATGGTCAATGCTTACGCGCGTCTTGGCTATGACATGATGGATAAAGGCTCGGTAACTGATATTGATATTATTGATATCAATGCTGGTAGCCATGGTAAGTATTTCGCCACCAATTTCGACCCTGAGATTAATTTCCGCGAATTTACCGGCACGGTCTATTCTTGGCAGGACAGCAAGTGGCAATCTAATAAAATGTTTGAAGTAAAGCGTACTGATGATCTGCCCGTCGTTGGTGTGCAAAATAGCTATTTAAGTGGTCATGATGAAGTGCACTCGTTGTCTGCTAACTTGGATGTGCCCAACATCCGCTTTTGGATGGGCTTTGGTGAGCATTATATTAATGTATTTACGGTATTACAAAGCTTAGGTCTACTCTCTGAGCAGCCAGTAATGACCGCTGAAGGACAAGAAGTCATTCCGTTGAAAGTGGTCAAAGCAGTACTACCAGACCCAAGCTCACTTGCGCCAAATTATACGGGCAAGACTTGCATCGGTGACAAAGTCAAAGGCACCATTAATGGCGTTGATACTGAGGTGTTTATTTATAATATCTCAGATCATGAAGACGCTTACAATGAAGTCGGTAGCCAAGGTATTTCTTATACCGCAGGTGTGCCACCCGTTGCTGCCGCTATGCTGGTCGCGACTGGCGAATGGGACGCTGGCAAGATGGTTAACATCGAAGAGCTAGATGCTAAGCCGTTTATCAATCTACTTAATAAGATTGGTTTGCCAACACGTATCAAAGATAGCGAAGGCGATAGAGCACTAGCGTTCGACATTTAATACGTTATCTGCATTCAAAAAAAGCCTGTTTAACTTCTCAGTCAGAGAGTTAGACGGGCTTTTTTGTGTGGTCTGTGTCGTTTAAATAGAGATGTGTCTAAAATTAATATCAGCAATGTGTGATGTATCGATATGACTTTTCACTGACTATATTTAATGAACGTCTCATGATTGGGAAGATTATCATTATTAGTACGGTGATTTGCCTATTTGGTCGTTGAATCTGACCACCATGTGATTTGATGTGTTAATTGATAGCTATGCTTGATAATCGTTATCATGAAGTATCTAACAGGCACAAAAAAGCTGAGACATGCTCAGCTTTTTTATTTTTCTAGATATTTAAAAACTATGAGCTAGGCTCAGGAGTTTCTGAAAAATTCAGTCATTTTCAAGGAAAGAGCGCAAGTGCTCAGAGCGTGAAGGATGACGCAATTTACGTAGTGCTTTTGCCTCGATCTGACGAATACGCTCACGCGTCACATCAAACTGCTTACCGACTTCTTCCAGCGTATGATCCGTTGGCATATCGATACCGAAACGCATTTTTAGCACACGCGCTTCACGTTCAGTCAAGTTACCCAATACGTCACGAGTGGCTTCACGTAGACCAGCAGACGTCGCATCATCGACAGGACTTGAGATCGTACCATCTTCGATGAAATCACCTAGATGCGAATCTTCATCGTCACCGATTGGTGTCTCCATAGAGATAGGCTCTTTAGCGATCTTTAGTACTTTACGGACTTTGACTTCGTCCATCTCTAAGCGTTCGCCTAATTCCTCAGGCGTTGGCTCGCGTCCCATTTCTTGTAGTAGCTGACGTGAGACACGGTTGATTTTGTTGATAGTCTCAATCATATGCACAGGGATACGGATGGTGCGTGCCTGATCCGCGATAGAGCGGGTAATCGCCTGACGAATCCACCAAGTGGCGTAGGTCGAGAACTTATAACCACGACGGTATTCAAATTTATCGACCGCTTTCATTAGACCAATATTTCCTTCTTGGATAAGATCCAAGAACTGTAGGCCACGGTTGGTATATTTTTTGGCGATAGAAATAACCAGACGTAGGTTGGCTTCGACCATTTCTTTCTTAGCACGTCGAGCTTTTGCTTCACCAACAGCCATACGGCGTGCCACATCTTTCATGTCGTGGATTTTCATGTCGAGCTGCTGCTCGTAATCCCGAATTTTACGCTGTAATAAAATCACGTCATCGGTGACTTTTTCTAGAGTGCCAGCAAATGCAGGCTTACCTTTGATACGCTCAATGAGCCAATCAACGTTGGTTTCATTACTAGGGAAGGTCTTGCGGAACTCGTCACGCGGCATACGACCACGGCGAATCACCAAACGCATGATTTGACGTTCTTGTTTACGCACATCGTCATACACGTCATGCATAATAGCCATGACTTGGTCTGATAAGCGGTTGTTTAGCTTGAGCATCATAAAGCGTTCTGCAAGCTGCGCATAGGCTTCATCGGCTTGTACGCTACCACGGCCATAATCGAGCAATGCTTGCTTGGCTTTGATAAATAGATTTTCGATCTCTTCTAGACGTAGGCGTACTTCTTCTGGATCGATACCGCCAGTTTCTTCTTCCTCTTCCTCAGCGTCATCAATATCATCAGAGTCGTCGTCATCGAGATCCTCTTTAGCATTGGCTTTTGGCTTAATAACCGGCGGGTTTTCTTTTTCTTCTTTGATGCGTTCTCTTTCTTCTTTTGCCGCCTCTTTGGCTTCTTGTGCGGCTATTTTGTCTTCTTCGGTTTCAGGATCCAAAAAGCCAGTAATGACATCAGAGAGCTTTTTGTCGCCATCTTGTACTTTTTGATACTCATCAAGGACGAATTGTACTGTACCAGGCCAATAAGACATGGCATGTTGCACGTCACGAATACCTTCTTCGATACGCTTGGCAATAACAATCTCGCCCTCACGGGTTAGCAAATCGACCGTACCCATTTCACGCATATACATACGCACAGGGTCGGTGGTACGGCCTGGATCGGTTTCAACTGCGGCTAATACGGCGGCGGCTTCGTCTGCTGCTGACTCATCATCACTTGAATCATCGTTCATCAAGATGTCATCGGCATCAGGTGCAGATTCAAAGATTTTAATACCAACGTCGGTCAGCATTTGCACAATATCTTCGATCTGATCGCTTTCGGTAATAGAGTCGGGCAGTTGGTCATTCACCTCAGCATAGGTTAAATACCCTTGCTCTTTACCCATTTGGATTAAGGTGGCCAGTTGAGATGTGGACTTAGAAACTGACTTATCGTTCATAAATACTCGCTTACTTGCATCGGACATTTTTATATTGTGACGCGCTATCGCTGGCTGGGTGCGTTGATCTTATCAATCGATTGATCAAAATGTGGCGTAGAGGTTGTCAATAATATCAAAAATGAGTGGATATGAATAAAGGCTCAAAACACTACAATAACAGGGCTAAAAAACCACTAAAAAACTGTTAAAAATATATCAAAAATAGTAATACCTAAAAATAATACTTAAAATTCGTGCTTAACGATGCATGCTTATCATCATTTCGTAAGCCATGCCATAAATAGTTAGCGACACAGTTTAACACAGACCAGTGTAATCAAGCACGAGGTAGTGAATGCTCGCTACCATTTTTTACTATCTGCTTAACGATAAAGAGATGGTCTGAGCGACTGGCTATAATCATTATTAGTGGGGTCAATCCTCATACTTTTAAAGGGCTGGCATTTTATAAAACATAAATAACACCAAATACTAAGACTGAACCGTGACCATCTGCGCTGATTGTTCGGCTTGCTGTGCACGTAGCCAATCATTTAATAACTGTGACTGCTTACGAACTATCGCTAGCTTAATGTGGTCAGGGTTTTTGATCAGCTCTTGCATCTTTTTTTGCAAATGTAGCTTAAGCAATTGCATGACTAAATTTTCGACCAATTCATCAAGGCTTAAAATATTTCTTGCCGTTAACGTTTTATAAAACCCACCCCAACTACGGCTGAGTGTCTCTTGAGTCATCGGCTGTACGTTAGATAATATAAAGTGCGCTGCTGCGTTAGCATCTGTTGGTAGATGCTTTAGGCAACGCTTGATTGTACTGACAATATCCAACAGGTCGGTATCTTGCAGGTCTTCCCAAGCAAGTGGACGAAGGGTATCGCTCGCAGCTTTCTGTTTGATATGCGCAGGCAGCTGTAAGTCACTGATACCTGCTTGTTGCCAAATCGATTCAATAGGGTCTTCGAGTAAGGCGCGCGGTTGGAATAAAAAGCACAGCTGCAACTGCTGGCTGATGGTCATGTCACCATCAAAATCGAGCAGGGCGTCTTTCGCTTCGATGTTTTGACTGCGTTTGCCACCAAGCTTTTGATAAATGTCATTATTCAGCAGGTAACGAAAGCTACTGCCTTTGGGAAGCGCCATGGTTAATGAGCGTACCTGTGACATCAGCTTGGCTTTGCCTTCCACCAAGGTCAAATCGTAACGTTCGCTTAAGTAGGCAAAAATATACTGTGACAGCGGCATGGCATTTTTGATTTGCTCCCGCATGGCGTCACCGCCCTGACTCTTGATAAAGGTGTCAGGGTCATGATTGTTCGGTAAGGTCAAAAACCGCAGCTCTTTATCATCAGCCAGTACAGGCAAAGCAACTTCTAGCGTGCGCCAAGCGGCTTTTTGTCCAGCACTATCACCATCAAAACTCAGTGTGAGGGTTGGGTTGAGGGTTAATAGCCGTGATATTTGGCTCTCATTAATCGCCGTACCCATAGAAGCAATTGCGCCATAGATACCGGCTTGGTAAAGGGCAATCACATCCATATAACCTTCGACCACTAACCAGCTGTCTGCGCGCTGCTGGCGAGATTCATAATAGCCATACAGTACGTGCTGCTTATGGAAAACGGGTGAGTCGGAGGAGTTAATGTATTTAGGCTTCACTTCATCATCTAATGCGCGACCACCAAAGCCAATGGTGCGGCCTTGATTGTCTCGAATCGGAAAAATAACCCGATCACGTAGTAGGTCATAATCGCGTCCGGATTCTGATTGGCGAACCAGACCTAGAGCTTTCAGTCCCTCAATATCCTGCGGAAACTGATGCTCAAGATGCTGCCAACCAAACGGCGCATAACCTAAACCAAAAGTCTCAAAGATGTCTTCCGTGATACCGCGCGATAAAAAGTAATGTTTGGCATGAGGGTGGGTCGTCAGACTGTGCTGATAAAACTGCTGAATTTGCTCTAACAGATCGTATAGGTTGCCGTCTTTATCAGAGACACTATTATCACTAGGTAAGCCTGCACCAACATTGGTATCGGTCAACCATGCAGGTGGAGCACTATTATCAGCTGTGTCTTGATAATCGGTGGGATAAGAATCCGTTGGGTAAGGCGCTGAATCGTAAGCGTCTAACGGTGGATAACCGTCGTAGCTGTCTTCATAGCTATTGCTGTCATTATAAGTAGGCTGGTCTGCATAATTTTTCTGCTGATAATCGGGCGCTATGCTTGATGGTAATTGCTCATCGGCAGTTGGCTGAAATTTGACGGCTTCAGCCGGCGCACGCGTGGTAGGTTTTATAGCAGGTGGTTTTTTGGTACGCTGATAACTGACGTTTTGTTGTTCTTCTTTCGGGACTTCAATACCAGTTTGTTTTGACAGTTCATTAACCGCTTCAATAAAGGTAAGGTTCTCATAATCACGTAAAAAACTGATGGCATTGCCGCCGACACTACAGCCAAAGCAGTGGTAGATGTTTTTTTGTGGATTGACATAAAAAGAAGGCGATTTTTCACCATGAAAAGGGCAGCAGCCCTTAAACTCACTTCCAGCACGTTTAAGCGTCGTGTGACGCCCAATAATACTGATTAAGTCAGCTTGGCTATTTAATTGTTCGAGAATGTGGTTTGGAATACTCATGCAAAAAACAGTTTACCATAGGACGATTATATTGGGGAAAAGCTGAGCGACAGAAACAGAAAAAATAAGGCCAACATGAGCGTTGGCCTTATTTAGTTGATAATGTTTCTTGATATGCTAAAAAGAAAAAATGCTATCTTAATTAACTTAGATAAGCCATCTTAACTCTAGAGCATTTATTCATCGTCCATATCGGTGCTATCGACATCTGGATTTGATGGCATGATACCAACACCTTGATCAGATAGCGTTGTACGACGCGTAGGGTTGATATTTTGTGGATCTACATTCGCTTCTCTGGCGGTAGAGCCAGTGCTCGATTGGCTAGTGACGCGCTCAGTTGACGCCTCAGGCAGACCCAAGCCTACATTGATACCATTACCACGTGTAGGAGAAGTATTGGCTATCGGTGCGTTGGCAGACGTAGTGTTTCCACTAGGCAATCTTAATTGACTGGCATTACGAATAACTTGAGTTTTGGTCGCGCCAGTATAATTGCCTTCAGAGACCGAGCTGTCTTTAATACCTGAACGGCCAAGCTTACCAAAGGTTAGCTTGTTAAACCAAGTGCGGTCACGTTTGGTGTTGAGCTTAACGCGTCCATCACTGGTCAGCCAATTTGGATAGTTGATCTGTAATAGGGTTTTGTATTCTTTTGCCAAGTCCGTTAGCCCCAGTTTTTCATGGCTATAGGCCAGAATGGCGATGGCTTCGGGTACAGATTCACTCAGTGGATAGTATTGAAACACCCATTTGGCACGGTTGACAGCAGCGACATAAGCCTCACGCTCAATATACCAACTAGCGGCACTCAGCTCACTTTCGGCAAACTGGTTGTAAATAAAGGTCATACGCTGCGCAGCATCTGGCGTATAAGGACTATTTGGGTATTTATTAATGAGCTCTTGGAAGTTGGCAAAAGCGATACGCAGATAGGCAGTATCACGTTCAGCTTGGTTCAGTTTAAACAGTTTAAGGCCTTCAGACGAGCCTTGCATATTGGCGACACCGCGCACGTAATAGGCGTAACTGACTTGAGGGTTAGAAGGGTAGAGACCGATAAACTGATCGGCACTAGCCGCTGCCAGTTCGAACTTACCGCTTTCATACTGGGCATACATCATATCGAGCAGGGCTTGCTCAGCATATTGTCCGGTAGGATAAAAGGTACGCAGATTGGTCAAGTCTTCAATCGCTTGGATATAACGAGATTTATCAATCTGAGCGATGGCATCGTTATAGTAGCCTTGCTCTGACTTTTCCGCAGTTTCGACTGCATCGACGTCTTTGTTGGTCAGGTTCTTAAAAGTTTGACAACCCACCAAGTTGACACTTATTGCAAGCAGGGTGATTGAGGACAGTTTGATAAACGTATTGCCAACAGCGTGCATACTTCTTCTCCGACACAAGGCGCATAATAGCAGCGACGCTATCATACTATATATAAGGTTAATAATAAAAACGATGCTTATCGCACCAGTTAACTGTCTATTATTGAGCGTGCTAGTGGTTAAGACGACTCGTAATTGACATGATTTTTATCAAAGGCAGTTTTTGCTATGACCTATTAAGAGGGACGTTTTTGAAAATACCGTGCCATAGCATACAGTAAAATAACGCTTACTTTATAGAATAACCACCGTTTCGTCTATTTTTTCATCATCTATTTTGCAGTTCATTTATCTAGGCTGCTTTGAATTTTAGCAAGCCTGCAATATTTATCTTAGTGTATGACAGTTTGACCTGCGGATATATCCTAAACGTCTTTGTCTATTATGTTTCATCTATCACGTTTCAGCTTTGCAGTTTAGCATGAGCCGCCGCAACGAGCGATATCGAATGTCACTGACATCGACAAATATACAGTAAATTACAGCAATGTCATATTTTAGAGAGTTAATCGTCAATGATTTAGGTATCAAATGATATGCATAAAGTGACAGATAACAGTCAGCTTCTATAGGGCTTGAGCGCTTGGCATGCTACACTATGGCAGTATTGCCTCTGCTTTTTTGACCATGATAGATTTTAATCATCAAGGCACGGCATTGTTTTTCTTATACAGCACTATATTTTCTCATTATGTTTTCCTATTATATTCTCTTATAAAGTGCCTTACAAAAACCTGTCAGGGACTTTGCTATATATAAATATAAATCTGTTATGAATAATAATACTATGACCACCCATTTATCACCGAATCAATCGCTAGATACTGATTTATCAGCGCCACATTTATCAGCGCAAGAGCCTTCCATGCCAAATAAAGTTTTAAAAAGTAATGAGTCATCTGATGCTAAGCAGCTAGAAACTGAAGACCGCATCAACGCAAAAACTGTGTCCAATGACGCCCTCTCAGACGATGCTACGTCACAAGCGTCAGAAAGTATTGTTTCAGAAGGTGCTGTCTCAAAAGATGCTGCCTCAAAAGATAGTGACATGCTCGATGACGAGATGATTGAGGACTATGAAGCCGATGAGGCTGATGAAGGGATTGATGACAGTGACGACGATGACGCTGATTATGAAGCGCCAACTATAGGCCAAGCGGTGCCAGTCATTATCGATGCCACCTATACGGTCACCGAAGAAGAAGCTGGTCTACGTATCGATAAGCTAGCATCACTGGTGTTTACCGACTTTTCGCGTGCGCAGTTGCAAGGCTGGATCAGCGATGGTAGCTTGCTGTATAACGATAGCGTACAAAAACCAAAAATTCGAGTCAAAGTAGGTGATGTCATACATCTATCAACGACGTTGCAGCAGCATAGTGAAGATCAGCCAGAAGACATTGATATCGATGTGGTGTATGAAGACGATGATGTATTGGTGATTAATAAGCCAGTTGGCATGGTTGTTCATCCTGGCGCTGGCAATCAGACGGGCACCTTGGTTAATGCGTTGCTGTATCATTATCCACAGCAGCATCATTTGCCGCGTGCCGGTCTGGTGCATCGCATTGACAAAGACACTTCGGGATTGCTGCTTATTGGCAAGACTAAACCTGCACAAATGGCATTGATGGATCAGCTAAAAGACAAGTCAGTCTATCGTCATTATCAGTGTGTGGTGGCAGGGGATGCGGCAAGTTTATTGCGTCATCGCCGTATCGATGCACCGATCGGTCGTCACCGTAGTCAGCGTACCAAAATGACGGTCATGACGGCAGGTCGTGAAGCAGTCACGCACTTATTAAATGTGACCGCGCTCAATGGTAATTACTGTCTGTTAGACGTGGGTCTTGAGACGGGTCGTACGCACCAGATTCGTGTGCATTTAAGTCATATTACCTATCCGATTGTAGGCGATCGCGTCTATGGTGGTCGCCGTCAACTGCGGGCAGGTCTGACAGAAGCACAGCGTCAGGCGATCAGCAACTTCCCGCGCCAAGCCCTGCATGCCTATACGTTGGGTTTTGTTCATCCGACGACAGGTGAGGATGTCGAAGTCACAACGCCAATCCCTGAAGATATGCAGCAGCTAATGACAGTGTTAAGTGATGGCTACGATGAAGAGTAACCGTACTGTGTAAGCAGCGTAAATACGCTTATAATAGACAGATAACAGCAGTAAATAGCTATCAGTGACGTAAAGACGACTCATTAAGACGGTAAATCAGCCATGACTCATAAGCTTCCTATGACATTACTAGCGCAGCTAGAGGATGTGGCGGTTTTTCAGACTGCCGCATTCACCAACAAGGATGAATGCGAGGCTGATATAACCAGCCAGCTGAGACAAGCGGATTATGGCACGCTCAATTTAGGCTTGCACGTCAATGATAACGCCGCCGAGGTCTTAGACAATCGCATGCGGCTCTTAACGGCGATGAATGAGCAGTTTACTAGCTTGCCATCAATCAGCGCGCGATATACCCCTATTAAAAGACTGCATTGGGTCAATCAAGTTCATGGCAATTGCATTCATGATACTGACGCCACAGCGCTAAGTATGCGACCGGTGGCGGCTGATGCTATGTTGAGCCAGCAAGCAGGGGTGGGTCTAGCGATAATGACTGCTGATTGTGTGCCTATCGTTCTATACCAACCAGCCAGTGGCAAAATTGCCGCTATTCACGCGGGTTGGCAAGGGTTGGCATGTGGCGTCATCAAAGCAACGACTGAGTGTTTTACTGATTCAGGGCAAATCATGGCATGGATTGGTGTCTGTATCAGCCAACAAAATTATGAAGTGGGCAGTCAAGTTCGCGATAAGCTGCTGGCAGGTTGTATAGACAATCAGTCATTGACGTCAGCCAGTATTGAAAAATTTGATGAGCGCTACGTGATGGCTTCTAAGAATCAGATCGCTGATGACAGTCGTACTGATATGAGTAAAGAGTCGAATATTGATCCTCGATACTTACATAAGTCAGTTGATAAACTATCAAATTACGCTAAAGTAAACACGGATAAAATTAAGCTGAACTTACCAAGACTTGCTGCTGATCAGTTAAGCACTGCTGGTGTAATATTGTGCAACGAGTCACCTATAGACTGTAGCTATGCCGATGCTCGTTATTACTCTTATCGACGTCAGACGCATTTACGGCAGCCAGCGACAGGACGGATGGCACTGGTGATTGTACGTCGTTCTGCTACCCAGTCAGAATAAACCTATTGGACGCTGGTAGATACTAAGTGCCCTGAATCCGTTTTATTTCTATTCAATTATTTATAGTTATTATTAGAGTTTGTATGAATACATCTGCCACAGCATCTTTGACATCTACACTGACTGACAGCACGCAAAGTGTATCGATTGCCGTCATCTATCATAGCAACTACGGTCATACCAAGCGTGTGGCTGAAGCAATCGTCATGGGCGCGCACCAGCAACTTCCAGAAGCACAGGCAAAAGCCGTCGATGTTCATGATGTCGACTGGGATTTTTTAGATCAGGCAGATTTGCTGGTTTTTGGTAGTGCCGTCTATATGGGCAGCGTGACTGCTGAATTTAAGACTTTTATGGATGAGACCTCAAAGCGCTGGTATCACAGAAAATGGGAAGGCAAGTGGGCAGCCGCTTTTGCCAACTCGGGTGGACTGAGTGGTGATAAACTTGCTGTGCTACAGCAGATTTCTCTATATGCCATGCAGCATGGTATGAATTGGATCGGTTTGCCATTAATGCCGACAGGTCATGAGGCTCATGACTTGAACCGTCTATCTAGCTTTTTAGGATTAATGACGCAATCTCTTGATGGTCCACCTGAAGAGACCCCAGGGAAAGGCGATATCGATACAGCTATTTGGTTCGGTGATCATTTGGCTAAGACTATCATAAAGCATCAACCAGCCACATCAACTTGCTAAAGTACGATTATGATATGGTCAATCCCATATAAATTAGATACGGTGTCAGGCTCGCTTAGTCTACTATTTGTAGTACTTTCACTCGCCTTCCTTGTGTCCAAATTATATTGAACCGACTATAAAGCATGCTGATAATATCATTAGACCTTAGCGTTTATTAAGTAAACCAAAAAAGCAGATATCAATTTGATATCTGCTTTTTTTATTGTCATGAGTAAAGCTATTTATCAATGACCTTGGTTGACAACGCCGTAACAGGAATAGGACTGTCGAAAAATTGAAAAGATTGGCATGCGGTTAATAGCATCGTCGCCGAAAGTATATAAGTCATAATGAAGGGTTTCATAGGGATATCTCAGGACACAGTTGGCATTGTTAAAACAGCGTTCATCATAAACAAATTACCGTGTTATACAACGGCTAATGCCATACATATAGTAAATACTAGGGAAAGCAGGGACAGTATGCTGATTCTGCACTGTGTATGTATTATGTACAGTGGAAATTAAAAATAACAGCTAAATTACGTGTTCATTAAGTTTTTTTTAACTGGTTCGTCACTAGAAAAAAATGAATTGAGCGATTCATAATGATGAGTAGTTGTTTTTCATCATAATTTTAAAACATCAGCAATAATAATATAAAAAAACATAGTAATTAATTAAAAACTCAGTGCTGATTATAGGAACTTTTATTTTTGTAAAAAAATAGGAGGATTAAGTTACTAATCGAACAATTTTAGCAAAATAGTTTTACCTTAGTAAGGAGGACAGACATTCTGCGGTAACTAAGCTTGATAATTGCCTTATGAATAATAAAGAAAAATTCGTTATCGACTTTTAATATTTATAGTCGATTCAATTCAAAAGTAGTACAAGGCAACCGAGTGTAGATGTATATGTGATACTTCAAGCGAGGTTAACGCTGTAATACTTTTATAGTGGAATGACTATAGTACGAAGAACACACAGCGAAAGCATAGATAAATAGTGGAAGACTTGGATTTTTTGAATTTAGATACTGTTGAATAATAACTGTCACGAATTAAAAATACTTAAAACACCCTAGGTGCCAGCTATATGAGGATATTATGAAGCCACTTTCTATGATGTTATCGATGCTCGTCATTGGTATGACCTCCAACGCTGCGATGGCTGAAGGTGCAAGCAGCGTTAATACAAGCCTAGCCAATGCCAGTTTACCTAATACTAGTTTACCTAATATTAGCCCTGCCAATAGCGACCTTGTCAATCGCGGTGCCTACATTGCCCGTGCGGCCGATTGCATGGCATGTCATGGTGAGGACTATACCGGTGGGACACCAATCGAGACCCCAATGGGGGAGATTTACTCCACCAACATCACACCATCCAAACGTTACGGTATCGGCGACTATACCGAAGCGGATTTGAAGAATGCGCTGCAAAAAGGTCGTGCGCCTAATCATATGCTTTATCCTGCCATGCCATACCCTTCTTATAGTGGTATGAAAGAAGAAGATATCAGTGCGTTGTTTGCTTATTTACAGACAGTACCAGCGGTTGACGAAGCTCCTAAAGAAAAAACAGACTTACCATTTCCTTTTAATATTCGCAGCTTAATGTTGGGTTGGAATTTACTCAACGTACCGTCTACTGAAAAGCGCGACGGACTGAACGAGACCCAAAAACGCGGTGAATATATTGTCAATAATCTAGAGCACTGCGGTACTTGTCATACCCCGCGTAATAGTACGATGGGTTTTGATAAGAGTATGTATTTATCTGGTGCCCAGCTCGGTCATTGGCATGCACCAAATATCACGCCTGATGAGTCAAGTGGTATCGGCAGCTGGAGTGAGCAGGATATCGTCACTTATCTGCGTACGGGTGAGCTTGACCAGCGTGCTTACGCGGGTGGCCCCATGGGTGAAGCAGTCGCGCACAGTACACGCTACTTAAAAAACGAAGACTTGAGTGCCATTGCTTCTTATCTGAAGGCAGTACCTGCTGTCCAGACCGACGATAAAGTGTCTGCGGTAGATGTGTCGCGCCTACCAACGCCAATCAACGAATCTATCACTCATGATCTACTGGCGCAAAAAGAATATTTGAAACAGGCAAAAGCTAAAGTAGGTAATGGCAGTAATTCCCCCGAATCATTATATTTAGCCACCTGTGGTAGTTGTCATGGGGTTGACGGTTATGGTCAGCCTGATGCACGTTATGCCCCTATCGTCGGCCTGAGTAGTATCCGCCGCGAAAGACCTGATGCACTGGTTAATATGATTCTTCATGGGGTAGAAGGGGCAACCAATACATCGCCCATCATGCCAGGGTTTTCAGATGAGTTAAATAGCGAGCAAATCGCTGGTATTACCAATTACGTACGGGTGAATTTTGGTGGTCTTACCAGCAGTGACGTGAATGCCAGCGATGTCGATCGTATCGCAAATACTGGCATTGATAAGCCTTTCTTGATTAAGTACGCAGGCTTACTGGCGATAATCGGTATTATCGTCGCGATTGCTATTATTGTGTTTATCATCCGCGCCATCTTACGCTCTAGACGCCGCGCTTAGTTTGACTATATTTAGATAAACGGTCGAATAAAGAACTTATAAAGGCGTACTAGACGCTGATTACAGTACGAGAATTAAGGTTAAAACGGTAATGCATTAAGGCTTGGTAAGACAAAGGTTCGATATAAACTGAGCCGATAATAAAAGCAAAATGCCAAAGACGATTGCCTACCGTTATACACGACGTCTACTTTAAGGACATTATTATGAAAGACATGCTTCAATCACCAACGCGGCGCCAACTACTCTCGATGATTGGTAAAACCGCAGGCGCGACAGCGATGTATCAGGCAATGACGACGTTAGGATTTGCGTCAGAGTCGAGTTTTAAAGAGACCATGGATCTTAAAGGTGCACCTCCGGGCGCTAGTATCGTCATTCTTGGTGCGGGTCTTGGCGGACTGACCGCGGCTTATGAGTTACGCAAAGCGGGCTACGATGTCAAAGTGCTCGAATATCAAAATCGTGGTGGCGGTCGTAGCTGGACATTGAACAGCGGTGATAAATATACCGAGCTTGGCGGTGAAGAAGTCACCTGTGATTTTGAAGAGGGCAATTATTTTAATGGTGGGCCGTGGCGTTTACCAAGCCATCATTATGCCATCTTCCATTATTGCAAACAGTTTGGTGTTGAGATGCAGCCTTTTATTCAAACCAATGATCGCGCTTATTTGCATCGTACTGATCATTTCAATGGCGTACCTCAGCGTTTGGGTGATGTGAAAAATGATATTCAAGGCCATGTCGCGGAGCTGCTATCAAAGTCAGTCAACGTCGGTGGTCTTGATCGCTCGGTCAATACTGAGGACAAAGAAAAGCTATTAGAAGGTTTAAAAGGTTGGGGTGTGCTCGATAAAGATTATCGCTATCGCGCCAGTAATGAGACCAGTAAACATCGTGGCTTTAGTGTCTTTCCCGGCGGTGGCTTGATGCCTGACGCAAAACCGTCAAAACCTTTGCCAATCAGTGAGATATTGGATTCGGGTATGTGGGCAGATATTTATGGCAATCATATGACTTATGCTCACCAACCAACCATGTTTCAGCCAGTAGGCGGCATGGGTAAAATCGGTGATGCGTTCACCCGTGAATGCCGCGATATGATTGAGTTTAATGCAAAGGTCACTAAAATCCATCAAGATGACAGTGGCGTCACCGTCGATTATGTCGACAGCAATAGTCCAGATGGTGCCACCAAGACCATTCGTGCAGATTGGTGCGTGTGCAATATTCCGCTAACGGTGCTGACGCAGATGGATATCAATGTCTCAAAACCAATGAAGCAGGCGATGGCCGCTGTGCCTTACGAAACCTCTTATAAAGTCGGCTTAGAGTTCAACCGTCGCTTTTGGGAAGAAGATGAATGGATATTTGGTGGTCTGACTTATACCGACATGCCCATTGCGCAAATTGCCTATCCGTCACAAAATATGTTCAAAGACGGTACGGGCGTGTTACTCGGCGCGTATGGTTATGGTCCTACATCTTATAAGTTTAATACCTTAACGCCACAAGAACGTATTAATGTCGCGCTTGCTTATGGTAAATACATCCATCCTCAGTATCCAAAAGAATTCCGCGCAGGGACATCAGTTGTCTGGCACCGTATCCCATGGACGCTTGGCTGTTATGGGATTTGGAATGAGTCGACCCGTCGTCAGCATTACGACACCTTGTGCAGTATTGATAATCGTATTGTGCTGGCGGGCGAGCATTGCTCACATATTCCGGCATGGCAAGAAGGTGCTATTTTATCTGGTATGGATGCCGCGAAGCGCCTACATAAAAAAGCAAAAATGCTTGTTTAATAACGCTTGGTTAATATGAATAACTACAAAATTCAGAGGCTATCATGGACAATGCAATTGTGAAGAAGGCAATCGTGGAGAAAGCAATCTTGAAGAAAAAAGTCATGAAAGACATGACACTCAAACTGCTGACGGTGATGCTGCTGAGTGGGATAAGCAGTGCAGTACTGTTAGGCTGTAGTCAACCGTCAGATGATGAAGTGACGGTTTCCAGTGTGCAAGATCAGGATTCTCTAACAACCAATGACTATCAAGAAAGCCGAAATACGGGCGCGTGGGGCGGTGTTTATATGAGCCGTGAGGAGCTTACGGCACCTGCTATCAATATTGTCGACGACAGCTCATTGCCCAATATGGAAGATGACCCAAGTATTACTAAGTGGGACGCAAAGTTTGAAGGCACCAATGGGTTTGTGACGACAGATGGCAAAAAGCTGTATCACGACTCTTGCGCGGCGTGTCATATGCACAAAGGCGAGGGCGCTGATGGCGCAGGCTATTATCCGCCACTGGCGAATAACAGTAAGATGCAATCAAAGTATTACATCATTGATATCTTGATTAATGGCTTTCGAGGTATGCCGTCATTCCATGGGATGATGAACGATGCGCAGATGGCTGCGGTTACTCAATATGTGCTCAGTGACTTAAATGGTTTTACCGATACCGTTACCGCTGAAGATGTGGCAAAACTGCGGCATCCCAATCCATCAGCGGGTGATCCAAGTGATGAATAACACTATTATTTAAATTCTTAGCTAATAGTTTTTTAAGCGAAAATGGTTCGTACAAAAATGATTTAACCATTCTCTGCAACATAAAAAAGCGCCTAATTATTTATTAGGCGCTTTTTTATAGGCAAGGCTCAATGGATTAAGAAAGATAATGAGAGAGAGGGTTTATTTAGGGCTGGATGACCAGACTGGTGAGCGGATTGTGTTAGGTGAAGATTTACCAAACGACTCGCCGCCATTAAGTGACTTAATATTTAAAACTCCTTCACCATTTTGTTTTGATGCGTAAACAACACGCTTACCATTAGGCGAAAAGCTCGGTGCTTCATCGATACCCGTATTGCCCAAATTCGTAGTGATAGCACCGCCGCTATTCATGATAGCCGCTGAGCGACCACTTAAAAAGGCAATTTGTGAGCCATCGCTACTAAACTGCGGGCTAGTGGCATAACCGCTATTTGATACTTTGGTCGTATTCCCTGATCCAAACTCATAACGGTAAATCTGTGGTTTATTAAATCCTGCTCGGTCACTGACAAATACAAAAGATTTGCCATCTGGTGCATAGCTTGGCTGTACCTCGCTGCTTGGCCAATTGGTGATTCGTCTAGGTTTACCGCCGCTGGCACTTATCTCATAAATATCAGCACTGCCTTCAAAGCTACTAGAAAACAGTATTTTGCTACCATCTGGTGAAAACGATGGGCTTAAATTGCTACCAGGGAAAGGTGTTAATACAATGGTACTGCCACTATTCACATTTTGTACGTAAATAATGGGATAAGATTTATCGCGCTGTACTGAGTAGGCGATACGGTTGCCATCGGGTGACCATGTTGGTGAGAAGATGGATCCTTCTTCTTTAGCAATAGTTCTAGCATTTTCACCGTCAGCATCTATCACTCTAAGAAGCGATGCTTTATTTTTACCGGTCTTATCCTCTTCAATGTAAGCAATACGTCCGGAGAAGTCACCTGGAATGCCAGTAATCAGCTCGTAAACTTTGTCAGCGATGACGTGACCGGCATAGCGCATGCTTTCTTTATTATTGTCAGCCGTTAAGCTTTGCTTGCCTTCAATCACTCGGCCAGATTTGATATCAATCACTTCGTAATCGGTGACCACTTTACCGCGGTTGCTGCGGGTACTACCGACCACTAGGTAAGGAATCCCCATACTTTGCCAAACCGGTAATGTGCCTGACAGCTCGCTAATACTGCGCGGCTGCTGTGGCAAATCTTTGCTAGTCACCTTTAATTCAGTTTTGCTCAAATCATTGAGAATAATCGGCGATAATACAGAATCACCTGCAAACGGCACAAAAGCCACTTGGTTTTGTTGTCTTGGCGCGATAACAGTCATATCGAGCACCATTGATTCAGCTGCATAAGCAGGCACTGATAACAAGGGAGTGATTAACAACAGGCTTGAAGTGGCACGAAGGATAGAATGTGTAGATAGCTTCATGAAGTAATATCCTAAAATAGAAATAATTGGTTCATCATACAGGCTTAATTATTATTTATAGTGAGATTAACTGTACAGCGTTAGGTGTTTTTTATTGAACGTTAATTTTAATTACCAAGTCTCTAAAGCTTTCAGGTTTATTCAAGCCAATCGGTAACGGACTAGCAGATAAGGCTGCTCTTTTTACTGCTCGGTTTACAATGACGTTTGAACCTTGAGTCTTAATAGATAGCACATTGCCTTTTTTGTCCAACCTAAGATATAAAGTAACTGCCGATCCTTGAGTAGCAGCTGGTAAAGTGATGTTACGTTTAATTTTTTCTAAAATAGCTGTTATCACATTATTTTTAGTAGGTTCTGTGAGGTTATTATTAGTCACATTAATTTTAATTATCACGTCTTTAAAGCTTTCAGGTTTATTTAAGCCAATGGGTAATGGACTAGCAGATAGAGCGGCTTTTTCCACTGCCTGATTTACAGCAGGATTTGCACCTTGAGCCTTAACAGATAACACATTACCTTTTTCATCCAACTTAAAGTATAAAGTAGTTGTCGATTCTGGGGTAGAAGTAGGTAGAGTAATATTACGTTTGATTTTTTCTAATATAGCTGTTGTAACATTATTTTCATAAGATTCTCTGGGGTTGTTACTCTCATTACTTAAACCATGTTTTTTAGTAGTGATAGCGGCAAACAAAGCCTTTTGATCCATAAAACCATTTTTGAGGTTATTACTTTCTAGTGATGCACCAGCGAAAGAGTAGCTAGAGGGTAGAAAAAAAGAGACCAATAGTAGCCAAGTCGAAATATTACGTAATCTGTGAGTATTGTTCAAACTCATAAACCAGAACCTTAAGATAGTAGAAAATCATTAACGATATAGAGTTAGAGACTTTACAAGGTTAATTAATAGTAACGTTAATTGTTAAATTTGCAAAACTTGCAGGATTATCTAAATCGATGGGTAATGGGCTAGCAGCGCGTGCAGCTTGTTCAACTGCTTGGTTTACGACGGCGTTTGAACCACTAGCCTTTGCAGACTTCACATTGCCTCTTGCATCTAATTTGAGAGACAATGACGTGGTCAGACCCTGTGTTTCGACTGGGGTATTAAGTTTGCTTTGAATTTTACTTAATATAGCACTTTTGAATTCACCAGTAGAACGAGAGGAGCTATTACTGCTGCTGCCACTACCACCATTAGATACAGTCGACTCACCATCTTCTGATAAGCTAAAGTTTTTACTGGCACTGCCAGAGCTACCAGTATCAATTTTTAAATTTTTATCAGTAGCAGTAGGGCGTGTAATTTTAGGCGGGTTGTTTTGTTTATTACGGTAATCCCTAAGCTGTTTTTGTTCTTCGATGAGCTGTTGTCTTTTATCTTGTTCAACTTGATTGTGTTCTTCTACTACCGACTCATCTAGCTGTGCTGCCCATTCAGCCATATTGCGCTCATATTCTTGATTTTGCTCAAGCAGCCGCTGATGCTGTTCTTCACTCATCAGCATCGGGCGACTGGCAGGATTGTCAGAGCGTGTAAAGACAGGCACGCGCTGAGAGTTTGGTTGGTTGGGGTTTTGAATGCTAGCGCTACCGTCAGCCGTGTTCTCTGGCATATCACTGAATGAGCCGCTCGTACCACTGTCAGCTTGCATAGCACTGGCAGCAGCGGCACGATTGGCAAGGATTTGCCCTTGCATCTCAGCCAGCTGTTCAGGGGAGACCATGACGGTCTCTAAGCTACCTACCGTTTCAACTTCTGTATTTTGATAGGTATAAATAAGTATGCCAATCACCAGACCATGTGCAAGCAAGCTGAGCAGCGTAGGCAGTGTCAGCCCATTGCCTTCAGGTTGGGTCGGCACATAAACAGCAGGCGCATTATTCATGGCAGTGATACTCATGGACATGATATTGAAGGATGAGGTTCATCAGATTATCTACTTTATTATAACAAGCGGTGCTAACAATAGGATTCATTATGATGAGGGTGTGGGCAAGGGTGCGCCCGTTAATAATGCCACCTTTTGGATACCTGCTTGCTGCAAGCTTGCCATCAAGGTCATGATAGCGCCATATTGATTGTTTTGATCGGCATTGATCATGACCTGTAAAGGCTGCGCGCCCGCATCGCTGCTTTGCGCCTGCAGATTAGACAAGGTGTTAATCAGCTCTGGCTCACTAATCGGCAGGTCAACATTGTCTTCATAACTGATAAAAATCTCGCCACTATCGGTTAAGGAGACAATCACGGGTAACTGGCTTTGACTCATAGTATTGGTTTGCTCTTTTGGTAGCTCGACATCGACGCCGGTGATCAGCATCGGCGCAGTTACCATAAATATCACCAGTAGCACCAGCATCACGTCGATATAAGGAACGACGTTCATCTCCGCATTCAGCGCTTTTTTCTCGCGGCGATAGGGGTTTGGTTTCATAGCCCTGTCACCTGACCTGCATGACTATTAAGTGCGCTGTCTCTATCTACCACGCTTTGGACGCTTGTCTCACGTTGGAGCATACCGGTCATCTCATCGCAGAATAGTGCGCGTGAATCATACAAACGGCTTGATTTGGCCGTAAAGTGGTTGTACGCGAGCACAGCAGGAATAGCCGCAAACAAACCCATGGCCGTGGCGATTAATGCTTCAGCGATGCCCGGCGCGACAGAGGCTAGGGTCGCCTGCTCAGTTTGGGATAGTCCCAAAAAGGCATTCATAATGCCCCATACGGTGCCAAATAAGCCGACATAAGGTGCAACTGAGCCGATGCTGGCTAAGGTAGTGAGCCCAGATTCTAATAACTGCTGCTGACGTCCTAATCCGACCCGAAGCTTACGCTCAACCCCATCGATAATGTCATCTTTCGGCTGACGTTTTTTGTGCATTCTGAGGTATTCAGAAAAGCCCACATAAAATATCTGCTCAAGTCCTTGGCGCTCAGGGGAGCCTTGCACCCCTTGATACAGTTTGGCCAGATCTTCACCCGACCAAAACCAAGTCTCGAACTGTTGATCAAAGTTCTTAGCCGTACCGAGCCGTGCACTCATACGAAAAATAATGACCCAGCTGAGCAAAGACGCTAATAACAATAGCGCCATCACAATCTGTACCAATAGACTGGCTTGGGTGATAAGGTCGATAATATTTAATGATTCAGGCATGTATTGGACTCACGGGTAATTGACAATAACTGGTATACGCGCCATACGTAGACCAGATAAGACCTCTAACAACTATAGAATATAGGGCATCGAAATTAAGCTGGTAATAGCTGGTAATACAAGCTGGTAATAATAGAAGGTATTCAACAAAATACACTTATATTATGCACGAATAATATTTTTCGTATAGCACAGCGTGCAGAATCGATAAAACGATCATACTATGAAGCATCAATGCATTATGCACACTTATATCAACCGACTAGTGTACTGCTAAATGAAGAAAAGGTCATTTTTTTAAAAGGTTAAAGCGAAAAAAACTGCATTTTATTGATAGAGATGTAATTTTCGTCGATATAAGGTGGGTTTAAAGGCAGGGTTGGGCAGTAATACAACTATTATCCAGTATTTAAACGCCAAGACAGCCTTATTTCCATAATAAACCAGCAAGGCACGGGTAATGATTGAATTTGTATCTCATTTTCTCTAAAATGTTGCTCTTTGTTACCGCTGCCTTTTGATCATGACGTCGCAACCTGCTTGTTGACGTCATCTTTATTTTAGGCACCAATAAATTTGTTCTTTCACTAGCAAGCTGGGCGCGACACTTATGAATGCAATTGAACGCTATTTTGGGATCAACGGTGAAAACACCACGGTCAAAACGGAAATTCTTGCTGGTATTACTACCTTTTTGACGATGGCTTACATCATCTTTGTGAACCCCAATGTATTAGCAGAAGCGGGTATGGACAAAGGAGCGGTGTTCGTTGCTACTTGTTTGGCAGCGGCAATAGGCTGCTTTATTATGGGTATTTATGCCAGATTGCCGGTGGCATTAGCGCCAGGTATGGGCTTAAACGCCTTTTTTACCTACGGTGTGGTGCTGGGTATGGGCTATGCATGGCAGACAGCGTTAGGAGCAGTATTTCTATCTGGTTGTCTGTTTATCCTTTTAAGCTTATTCAAGATTCGCGAATGGATTATTAATGCCATTCCAACGAGCCTTAAGCAAGGTATCGTTGCTGGTATCGGTGCGTTTTTGGCATTTATTGCCCTGCAAAGCTCTGGCATCATCGTAGGTCGTGATGCGACCTTGGTCATGCTTGGTGATATGACTGCATTTGCCCCTATGATGGCTGCTCTCGGTTTCTTTATTATCATCGGTTTGGTGTATAAAAAAGTCCCAGGTGCGGTAACCATCGGTATTTTGCTGATTACCTTGATCAGTTTGGTTACTGGTAACACGCAGTTTACTGGCATTATGTCGGCACCGCCATCGATTGCGCCAACGCTCATGCAGCTTGATATCGCAGGCGCGTTTGATATTGGCATGATTAGCGTTATTTTTGCTTTCTTATTCGTTGATCTGTTTGATACAGCAGGCAGCTTGGTTGGTATTGCCAATAAAGCAGGCCTCATTGATAAAGACGGCAATATTCCTAATATGGACAAAGCGCTATTGGCTGATTCAACGGCTACGGTTGCCGGTGCCATGCTGGGTACTTCGTCAACGACCAGTTATATTGAAAGTGCGTCAGGAGTGGCGTCAGGTGGTCGAACTGGTCTGATGGCTGTGACGGTTGGTGTGCTATTCTTGCTCAGTATTTTCTTTGCGCCATTAGCTGGTATGATTCCCGCTTATGCGACCGCAGGGGCGATATTCTATGTGTCGGTATTGATGCTGTTCACCCTCAAAGACATTAATTGGGAAGACTTGACGGAAGCAGCACCAGTAGCAGTGGTATTATTACTAACACCGCTTACGTATTCTATCGCTGATGGTATTGCGCTTGGATTTATTACCTTTACAGCGGTGAAGTTGATGACAGGCAAGTTCTCTGAAATTACGATTCCAGTATGGATTTTGACAGCCATTTTATTGGCAAAGCTGGTACTTTTATAAGTCGCTAACGTGATGTGGATAGTCTATATCATGTAGCTCACCATACTAGCATTACATATATTCTGACCCTCTTTATTATGGATTAATAAGGAGGGTTTTTTTTGTGTTTCAAATAAAGTGCCTTGCGATAAATAACCGAAATTCTATGCGCCACAAAACAATTAACGACTAATAGTAAACAAAAAATTATAACTAAAGCGTCATTGTTGTTGTAAAAACTATAACTAATTGTTTTTAAAGTATATATTTATTGTCTTAAATCCTAAATATCGTTAGTTTGAAATTTTTTTTCATGATACCATAGCCAGGTTAAGCGCATCACCTCAATCAACGCCGTAGAGGTTTTTCTTACAGTGAATTAGCGTCATATACGATGGTAGATTTTGGCTTATTAGCATGATAATCGATAGATTATGGTCCTAATGATATTCAGCCTTGAACCATTAATCGAACTCCTTTCACTACTAACAAGAAGAAGGCACTAATGCCGCTTAACTGTTCGTTGTTGCCTTTATATTGTTAACGTAGCCCGTTTAACACTCGAACGACCTACTTAAACGTTTCCAGCTTATGCTGGATTTGCTCGTTTTACGATGGCGCTGTTTGGTCTTTTGATTATTGTTGTGAGTCACAGTCAATAACTCCTATTAAATATAGTAGGGTTATAGACAGTGAACCAGAGCGATCAGTTTTCCTCATGGACCATTTATCATGGTTTTTAGACGATAGTGATGGAGTTGGTATGAACCCAGTAGAGCAGTTTACCCCGAAAGAGCCGATTTTATTTAATCCTGTCGATATGCTATCGCCAGACTATATTGACCTGTCTGCAGATGAGCTGTATGCACGCATCTCACCGTTATATAGTGTTGATGAGCAGCGCTGGTTGTCTGACTTATTACCACTCGCCAAACCGAGTGACGAAGAGCGTGAAGCCGCGAGTGATCAGACGCGCCAGCTGGTTGAGTATGTGCGTAATGATGGTAAAGCGATCAAAATGGTCGATTCATTATTACTTGAATACAGCCTTGATACGCAAGAAGGTATTTTGCTGATGAGTTTGGCTGAAGCCCTGATTCGGGTGCCAGACAACTATACAGCTGATGCGCTGATTCGTGACAAGATGAGCGTGGCGGATTGGAAAAAGCATTTAAAAGATGACAATGGTTTTATGGTCAATGCCTCGACGTGGGGCATGATGATGACGGGCCGTGTCGTCAGTATCGATAACGGTACGACTGCCTCAGGATTTTTGGATCGAATGACCAAAAGAATGGGCGAGCCAATGATTCGGGCGGCGATGCAAAAAGCCATGCGTATTATGGGGCATCAGTTTGTCCTTGGTGAGACGATTGAAGACGCCAACAAAAACAGTCAGCCGTATCGTAATAAAGGCTATACCTATTCGTTCGATATGCTGGGTGAAGCGGCGATTACCCATAGAGACGCTGAAAAATACTTTAATGACTATTTGCATGCGATCAAAGCGACTGCCAATGTCAAAGTTCAAGAGGGTATGCCAAAGCCGTCAGTTTCTATCAAGTTGTCTGCACTGCATCCACGCTATGAAGCCACGCAAGAAGCTCAGGTGTTGGGATTATTGCGTCAGCGTTGCTTATTGCTGATCGAAGCGGCGCGCGAAGTGGATGTGGATTTGAGCATCGATGCCGAAGAAGCCGATCGCCTAGAGATATCTCTAAAGCTGTTTGAGTCGCTCTATCGTGATTCGCTAACCGCTGGTTGGGATGGACTGGGCATCGTCGTACAGGGTTACTCTAAACGTGCTATTGCTGTCTTGGTTTGGCTTGCTCGTTTGTCATCTGAAGTGGGTGACCGCATTCCGGTACGTCTTGTCAAAGGTGCATACTGGGATACTGAGATCAAACTTGCTCAGCAAAAAGGCTTGTCAGGGTATCCTGTTTGGACGCGTAAAGAAGGCACGGACACTGCTTATTTAGCCTGTGCGCGCTTCTTGTTGTCTGAGCATCTGCGCGGACTTATTTGGCCCCAGTTTGCGACCCATAATGCTCATACCTTGGCATCAGTGATGACTATGAGTACGCATAGAGATTTTGAGTTTCAGCGTTTGCATGGCATGGGTGATGCGCTTTATGACCATATCTTACAAACATATAAGATCCCTGTTCGTATTTATGCCCCAGTTGGTGCGCACAAAGACTTACTGCCATATCTAGTACGCCGTTTACTCGAAAATGGTGCGAATAGCTCATTTGTGCATCAGTTATTAGATAAGTCTTATCCGATTGATAAGCTGACGGTGCATCCGTATGACAAGCTAATAGCCAATGACACGTTAAACAATCCAGAGATTCCGTTGCCTTTAGAGATTTATGGCAATCGCCGTGCCAGCTTTGGTCCCAATATATTTGTAGAGTCACAGTGGCTATTATTCAAAGCCGCGATTGACCGTCATTTGACAAAGACATGGTCCGCGTCTCCTATCATCAATGGGCAAGCAATTCATGATTCTTCAGTGGATGGTAAGGCTCAGAAGCTTGATAGTCATACAGTGCGTGCGCCGTGGAATCATGAAGTTATCGCAGGCGACGTACAATACGCCAATGCAGAATTGGCGCGTCAAGCCATTGATGCCGCAGTAGCCGGACAAAGCGCGTGGCAGGCAGTGCCAGCGGCAAAACGTGCGGCAATATTGCGCAAAACCGCTGATCTCTACGAAGAAAACTATGCTGAACTAATGGCCTTGTGCCAAGTTGAAGCTGGCAAGACCATGCAAGACAGTATTGATGAGATCAAAGAAGCCGTTGATTTTTGTCGTTTTTATGCGGATGAAGCGGAACGCTTAGACGCAAAAGCGCATGAGTTTACTGATTTATCTGGCAAGCAGTCGCGCCAAGTGTATAAAGCGCGCGGCACCTTTGTATGCATTAGCCCTTGGAACTTCCCATTGGCTATTTATACCGGTCAGATTGTGGCAGCACTTGCCGCCGGTAATACCGTTGTCGCAAAACCTGCTGAGCAAACCAGTTTAATCGCGCATTTCGGTGCGCAGCTGATGTATCAAGCTGGGGTGCTAGTCGAGGCGCTACAGTTTGTCACTGGAGCGGGTGAAGTGGGTGGGGCATTAACCGCCGCTGACAATTTATCTGGTGTCATCTTTACTGGTTCGACCCAAACAGCGCAACGTATCAATCAAAGTCTAAATGATCATGCGCAAGCCAGCGGGGAGTTGCCCGTGTTTATCGCTGAGACGGGTGGTCAGAACGCCATGATTGTCGATTCAACAGCCTTGCCTGAACAAGTGGTCAGAGATGCCGTACTGTCTGCATTTGGTTCCGCAGGTCAGCGTTGTTCAGCTTGTCGCATACTCTGTGTACAAGAAGAAGTGGCTGATGAGTTGATTGAGCTACTGCAAGGCAATATGGCTGAACTAGTCGTGGGTAACCCGCTGTATGCAGCTACCGATGTCGGCCCAGTCATTGATAATGATGCCAAGCAAGGTCTTGAGGCGCATATTGAACGTATGATTGCTGAGCCAACGGCCAGTATCTTGGCGCAGACACCGATGAGTGCCAGCTCGGTTGTCAGTCAAGAGCAGTCTACCTTTGTGTTACCAACCGCGATTGAAGTCAAAAGTATTGACGTGATTGGTGGTGAGCACTTTGGCCCGATATTACATGTGCTACGTTATCAAGCCCGTGATTTAAACAAGCTTATCGATGCTATCAATGCTACTGGCTTTGGCTTAACGCTAGGTATTCACAGCCGTATTGAAAATATTGTTGAGCATATTGAACGTCGTGCCTTTGTCGGTAATACCTATGTCAACCGTAACCAAATCGGTGCGGTCGTAAACGTACAGCCGTTCGGTGGTTGTGGTCTATCGGGTACGGGTCCAAAAGCGGGTGGTCCACATTACGTCGCTCGTCTCATGCAGCTAAGCTCTGAGTCAGTTGCTACTGATCAAACAAGTGCTACTAAGCAAAACACTGCTACCAATACTAAAACTGAATCACTTACTCAACCAGAAATCGCATAAGGAGCAGCAACATGGCGACTGAATTTAAAAAAAATCATGCCCAGGTTTGTGAAGCTTGGCGATTACTTGGCGCAGTCAATCGTGCAACGTATCTACAAGCAGCCATCCCAAAACTGGCGCTGCTGACTGGTGATGTCAACAAGGCAAAGCGTCTATTCCATCATTTATTGAGCGCCGCGCCCAGTCTGGATGAAGTACAGCGTATGACGGGTGCCACGGGTGAGTCCAACGACTTATATGTCACTGGTCGTGGTAAAACGATGGTTATCGGCGGTGAGTCAGCGCGTGCAATGGCAGTACTTGGACAGCTAATCGCTGCATTATTGACAGGCAATGAAGTGATATTGCATTGTCCTAGTCAGGCTGAGATGTGTGATGAAGCAGCAAAAATACTCTATGAAACTGGCATTAGCGATGATGTATTGAGTGTGGCTAATGATTCGCAAACGATCACGCTGTTATACATTGACCGTCTCGCGCAAGTTGCTGTTGCAGGTAATAACAGCGAAATACAGACAATCAGTCAAGAGCTTGCCAATACAGATGGTATTTTGACGCAAGTAATTGCTGTGACCGATATGGAAGGCATGTCAGAGATGCTAACGCCTGACTACCTTCATCGATTTGTCACTGAGCGGGTAAGAACGATTAATACCACTGCTATTGGTGGTAATGCGAGCTTGCTTGAGCTTGGTACTTAGCCAAGGATTTAAGTAATGTCTGATGTCACAATAAAGACTCTAACTTAAAAAGTAATATGCATTAAAAAACCGATATCTGAATCAATCAGGTATCGGTTTTCTCATGTCTAGATAAGCCAATTAAGTGCAATTTTATGCAAAGTTATTCAGCCGCGTCGATCCATACCCAGCCGTTCTCTAGCCATTCGCTCAAATCATCTGCATCAATATCGGTGACATCTTGGCTATTCAGGTGTTCGCCATTCGTCAAACGCACCAATACAGCGCCCGCTGCCTCGTCAAGCCCGTCAATGCGCTGGCCATTGGCGTATAGCGTAATGCCCTCATTAGTCCGGCTATAGAGCAAACGATTGCTATAGTCCGCTTGCAACGTGGCACCTTCTGCTAGAGCTTGTATCAGCTCATCGGTGTCTAACGTCTCTTCTGGCATCAGTGCATCATACTGGCGCTTGCTCACGACTTCAGACACTGCTTGGCGAATGATATCATCACCACGCTCAGACTGTAGCATTTGTAATAGCTGATCTTTGATGGCATTAATGCTGCTCGCTTGCAATTCACCTGATGCTTGCAGCGCTTGTGGCAACAGCATTGGGACAAATAAGTCGCTATCGTTGGTAGCGATATCAGCCAAGCTATCGATGATTTGCATTAAATTTGGACGACGACAGCCAAAAGAGAAAGTCAGGCAATCATCTTGTGCGACACCAAAATGCGATAACTTAGGCGGCACATAAAGCACGTCACCAGCTTCTAGTATTTCATCAAATATAATCTCGCCCATATCATCAAACAATCGAATCGGCTCATCGGCGACGAACTCAGTATTTTTATCACAGAATTTACCCAGCTGCCAACGTCTAGACCCAAATCCTTGCGCTAAAAATACATCATAATCGTCATAATGTTTGCCGACTGAACCACCTTTTGGCGCATAAGAAACCATGATGTCATCACGTTGCCATTGCGGAATAAAGTCAAAGGCTTGCCACAATTGACCAAGTTCAGGTGACCATTGCTCCATGTTCTGCACCAATACGGTCCATTGATCGGGCAAGTTGCCAAAATCAGCTTCAGCCAGTGGGCTTTTTTTGAGTTGCCACTGAGCCTGACCTTCTGTTTTACTTGCTGCTTGGGTCAGCAGACGCGCGCTGGCATCTTCTTCAAGGGCTAGACCAAGCATGTCATCAGGTTCAAACATGCAAATAAGTTGTGGTAAACCTTGCTTGATAAGCAAGGGTTTTTTTTGCCAATACTCGCTCAAAAATTGCTCAGGAGTAATGGCGTCGGGTAAACAAAGGGGAGTTGAGGTCATTGATAAGTCCATATTTGAAAATGGGTATAAGATTAATCGTGAGGAGTGCTTTATAGGAAGGTTTTAATAGTTTATGATTATCGCTTATCTGATAACCAGTCTTATTGACGTTAATTGCTACTTGTTAATGGCCAATATCAGAGCATCCCATCAATCGTAGGAAGTTTATGAAAAAATTACATTTTATCGTCATTATCGCTAGTATTTTTTTACTACAAGCCTGTGTACACAAGATAGTAACCGTACCAGCTAAAATTGCTTATAAAACCACTAAAGGCGTAGTAAAAGGTACCGTCGCTGTGGGTAAAGCCATCATACCGGGCGACAGTGATGACGACAAAAAAGATGATTAAATATTCTGATTATTATGTAGTTACTTTGATTGTTATTCAATAATCATTCGTTTATGACGAGTTTGAAATAGAGTAATCACCGCAGCAATCAGCCCACCGAGTAGTGCTAACGCCATATCTTTGTGGGCATCCCAAACATCACCTTGCTGACCATTGTAAGCCTCTGCCGCTTCTGGCGATAAAGTCGCTGCAATTCCCCATTCTAATAGCTCGTAAAGCAGGCTTGATGACATATTAATCATGAGTGCAATGGCTATCAAAATTTTGATGGATGATATCTTAAAGATAAATTTTGAGCTCTCAACCATCGCACTGAATAGCAAAAGCCCATAGCTAAAATGTACGAGCCTGTCATACATATTACGCTGCCAACCAAACAAATCGTTTAAGCTGACACCAAATATGAGCTGTGTCCAATCATCATAGGGCACATATGAGTATAGATAACGTGCACCGATAATATGAATGAATAGAAATAGTGAAGCGAGGACATAGGAGCGTGAGCTAATATGCCAATAGCGGTAGGCTAGTAGCATCAACCCTAAAAAAATCAAGGTACCCAACTGATGTAGTAGGTAGCTTGACCATTCTAGAGGCTCAATACTTGCCAGTACCATAACGATGAATACCGCAATGGTGCTGACAGCTACTGATTTAAAGTTTCGCTGCATGTTGCCCGCTTATTTTTTGCTCGCTGTTAATAGCAGCCAATTAAAGCTTGGCAATCCAATCTTTAATGGTAAGGGCTTGCTCAGTGGCATTACCAATATAAGTGGCCGGTGTCATGTCACGGAGACGTGCTTTATCCGCATCGCTCACGGCAGACAATTCATCACTTTCGACAAACGTTAGCATGGCTTCGCGAGTCATTGCGTTACCACGGGTCAATGCTTTAAGCTTCTCATATGGGTTTTCCACACGGTAGCGACGCATCACGGTTTGAATTGGCTCAGCCAATACTTCTTGTGCATTGTTTAAGTCGTCATTCAAACGCTGTGCATTCAATTCAAGCTTACCAACGCCTTTTAAACAAGCATCAAAAGCGATCATGCTTTGTGCCAGACCAACACCGATATTACGCAATACGGTAGAATCTGATAAGTCACGCTGCATACGTGAGATAGGCAGTTTTTCGCCCAAATGTGCCAACATCGCATTGGCAACGCCCAAGTTGCCTTCTGAGTTTTCAAAATCAATCGGGTTGACTTTATGCGGCATGGTAGAAGAACCCACTTCGCCGTCTTTTAGACGCTGTTTGAAATAGCCTAAGCTGATATATTGCCAAATATCACGGTTAAAATCGATTAAGATAGTATTGAAACGCTTAACCGCATCAAACAACTCAGCAATGTAGTCATGCGGCTCGATTTGAGTCGTGTAAGGGTTGAATGTTAGCTCTAAACGCTCATTAATAAATTGCTCAGCATGCGTTTGCCAATCAACATCAGGATAAGCTGAGAAGTGCGCATTATAGTTACCGACAGCGCCATTGATTTTACCTAATAGCTCTACTTGGTTGATTTGTTTGATTTGGCGCGCTAGGCGGTAGGCCACGTTTGCCATCTCTTTACCAAGGGTCGTTGGGCTAGCGGTCTGACCATGTGTACGTGACAGCATAGGCTGGTCTGCATGAGTAATGGCCAAGTTGACGATGCTATCAGTCACTTGTTGCATCTTAGCAACCACAATCTCGCGGCTGTCTTTGAGCATCAATGCATACGACAAGTTGTTAATATCTTCACTAGTACAGGCAAAGTGAATGAACTCAAGAGAATCTTCAAGCGCTGCCTGACCACGCTGCTTATCACGAAAGCGGTCTTTGATAAAGTACTCAACGGCTTTTACATCATGATTGGTCGTCGCTTCAATGTCTTTAATGGCTTGCGCATCTGCTTCACTAAAATCATCAACGATTGCATTCAAAAAAGCATTGGTCTGGTCATCAAATGCCGCTAATTCACCAATTGCGCTGTTGTCAGCTAGAGACTGTAACCAGCGAATCTCAACGGTGACGCGAGCTTTGATCAGACCAAATTCAGATAAATAAGGACGTAAACTGTCGGCTTTACTAGCGTAACGGCCATCAATCGGGGAGAGTGCGGTAAGTGGGGTCATGGTTATGCCTCAGTAGTTATGAAATAAAAAACTGCAAGAGTATAGATAAAAGTGACTATATAGGAACGACGTCAAAATCGTTGCGCGTAATATAGCAGAAATATGATATTAAAAAAGCGGTCTATTCAAATAAAGCGATGTTGAAGCTCATCAGTATTGTGCTATTTATTGCATCAATATCTGTGCTTCAGATTGCGTTATATTGATGCACCTAAAAGCCGCAAGGCGCATCAATCGTGGCAATCACGCCGCCGCCCAGACACACTTCATTGATATAAAAGACGGCTGACTGACCTGGAGTGACTGCACGTTGTGGCTCGTCAAACACCACGCGAACATCGTTTCCGTCAGCACTTGTTGCAAATACACGACACGCTTGGTCTGGCTGACGATAGCGAGACTTTGCCATACAGAGTAGACCCTCTGTCGTAAACACTTCTGCAGGTGCCAGGCCATCGACCCAATCCATTTTATAAGCCGTCAGCTCATTGCTGAGCATCATTGGATGCTCGTGTCCTTGACCGACGATTAAACGGTTTTTGTCCAGATCTTTTGCCAGTACAAACCAAGGCTCTTCAGGACGGTCTTTAACACCGCCAATACCAATACCGCCACGTTGCCCTAACGTATAATACATCAAGCCATCATGAGTGCCGATAGTATACCCATCGTCAGTCACGATATCGCCTTTTTGGGCAGGCAAGTATTGCTGTAAGAAGTCTTTGAAGCGACGTTCGCCAATGAAGCAAATGCCAGTAGAATCTTTCTTTTTGGCAGTTGCCAAGTCATGCTCTTCAGCAATCTGACGTACGACAGGTTTCTCAAGCTCACCAACTGGGAATAGCGTCTTGGCAATTTTGTCACCGCCAACCGCATGCAAGAAATAGCTTTGATCTTTATTATTATCAAGGCCGCGTAGTAGCTGCGCAACCTCAGTACCGTCGTCATTTCTGTAATTCACACTGCGGCGGGTATAGTGACCAGTAGCGATGTAGTCAGCACCAAGGGTCAACGCATAGTCTAAAAATGCCTTAAATTTGATTTCTTTGTTGCACAAGATATCAGGATTTGGCGTACGTCCTGCTTTATATTCCGCCAAAAAATGCTCGAAAACGCGATCCCAGTATTCCATAGCAAAGTTGGCCGTATGCAGCTTCATACCGATTTTGTCACATACTGCTTGCGCGTCTGCTAGGTCATCCATCGCCGTACAGTATTCGGTACCGTCATCTTCTTCCCAGTTTTTCATAAACAGGCCTTCGACTTTAAAGCCTGCCTGCTGAAGTAGAACGGCTGATACAGAAGAGTCGACCCCGCCTGACATACCGACAATCACATGCTTGGTGCTAGGATTTTCGATATCAGCAAGTGTCAGAGGGCGATGCGCGCTAAAAGACTCAGAAACGGTTGTGCTTGAAATATCTTGTATGGCTGACATAAAACGGCTCAACTATTTATACGTTATCCAAAGTACATCTTGACGCCAAAAATCATGTGGTTACTACAATACGTAGTCTTAACACAACAACGTCAGCTTATCTTTTGGATCTGGTATTATGATAAAATAAACGTCATATTATACCAGTTAATTGAAACTGGTGGCGACCGATGGCGTCTTGCTATCTGTAAAACCGCTTTAAAAATTCAGATAGTAGTTTTGAATTATTTTAATCACGTTTAACTCATCTTGGAACAACAATGATAAAAATTGGTCAAGGTATCGACGTTCACGCTTTTCATAATAATGGTCAGCAGCAGCAATATGTGGTGCTAGCAGGTGTGCCTATTGAACATTCTCATAGTTTGCTTGCGCACTCTGATGGGGATGTCGTGCTGCATGCACTTGCTGACGCGCTGCTTGGCGCATTGGCGCTTGGTGATATTGGCCAGCATTTCCCTGACACTGATGCTGCTCATGCAGGCTTGGACTCGCGGGTGTTGCTACGGTATGTCTATAGTAAAGTACAAGAGGCTGGTTATAGCCTAGGCAATGCGGATATTACCGTGATGTGTGAGCGTCCAAAGCTGGCACCGCACAATCAGGCGATGCGCGCTAATATCGCTAGTGACTTGCAAACCGCCATTGGTAATGTCAGCGTTAAAGCCACCACGACTGAAAAACTAGGCTTTACCGGTCGGCAAGAAGGCATCATGGCTAATGCCGTGGTATTATTAGTTCCTGCCATCTAACCTAACGTCATCGAACCTAGCTAGAGAGCGATTGACTAAAAGAATGATTGGCTCAACCGATATGTAGATTTTGCTTGTAATACTATGACGATTGCCCCATATCTTCATATAATTACTTTGTTATATAAATAACCATTTTAATGAACCGCTTTATTAATAGGAGCTTTTATGAGTGAACAAACCCCAAATACTGCTGCAAACGATGTTGAACAATTGATCCGTGATCAAATCAAAGATAATAAAGTTATCTTATACATGAAAGGCACGCCGCAATTTCCACAATGTGGCTTTTCTGCTAAATCGATTGAGGTTCTTACTCAGATCGGTCGTCCGTTTGCCTTTGTAAATATTTTAGAAAACCCAGAAATCCGTGCAACGTTGCCAAAAGTTGCCAATTGGCCAACGTTCCCGCAGTTATGGATTGATGGCGAGTTAATGGGTGGATCAGACATCATCTTGCAAATGTATCAATCAGGCGAGCTTAAGCCGTTGGTTGAAGCAAACAGCCCAGCTGCTTAATGCTAAAAACACTTATCTAAGCTTTTTTATTATAGCCATTTCACTATAAAAGTATTACTGCGTTAACCTCGATTGAAGTATCACATATACATCTTCACTTGGTTGCCTTGTACTACTTTTACATTGAATCGACTATATCAAGCGGATAAGTTTTAACAATAAAAGCTCGAGTCAGTCCTTAATTGGTCGCTCGGGCTTTTATTGTTTTTGTCAGTCTTGACCCCATATATGGCTCAACAGCAAATATTATAAAAACATAAATAGTGAGAGAATATTATGAGTAATCAACCAACAGAACAACTATCTGCTGAGCAAGCGGCAATAGAGAAACGCCGCGAGCATTTAAAAAATGAATCGACACGTATCATCGAAATTGCTAGTAGTGAGTCAAACTCAGCACTGAAATGCATCCATCAGCTTAGTGTGGCAGGCGGCGCAACAGAAGCGACGTATATTGCTATCGAACAGCGCATTGTCGCCGATCAAGATACCGCGGGTGCTTACCATTTAGCTTTGCTGGCACAAAACACGCCAGATCTACCGATTGATGCCCGTCAGCTTATAGAGTTGGTGGCCAATAAAGGCGACAATCAGCAGCGCTTGGCGTTGCTCAAAAATTTACTATTACCGCCTGTTGAGTTAATCAAAGCTCAGATTTTAGCGAGCGATGATGGTGATGCCATTGGTTTGATGAATGCTTATTTACAGATCAATCCAGAGGGTTATGGTAGCCATCATATGCTGGGTAGTGGTCAGGCAGATCGTATTGTACCGCTGAGTCCTGGTAACAGTTTAGACCTGAAGTAATCATGATAGTTTAGTATTTGCGAGAAAGTGCTCATGGGTTAAAGGGTACTGCGAAAGCTTAATTTCAATAGTTTTTGCAGTAACGTTTTTTAAGCATCAAAAAATTGTTATAATGACCAGTTATCTATTCAGCTCCTTTTGTTTCTAAAGGTTTTTGGCGATTTACCTTATCCGTTCTTAAAATACGATTGGCGTCTATTCATCACGCGACGAGTTATGGTCAATAATCCATAACTTGTTGCCAGAAATATCGTCATTCAAGCGAGGCATGCATGCAATATCCAAAACATTACGACGTGGTAGTTATCGGTGGCGGTCATGCCGGTACGGAAGCTGCCTTGGCAGCCGCACGTATGGGCGCGCAGACCTTGCTGTTGACGCATAATATTGAAACGTTGGGGCAGATGAGCTGTAATCCAGCGATTGGCGGAATTGGTAAATCACACTTGGTACGTGAGATTGATGCGTTGGGCGGTGCCATGGCGCTAGCAACTGATAAAGCGGGTATTCAGTTTCGCGTATTGAACAGCCGTAAAGGTGCTGCCGTACGCGCGACACGTGCGCAAGCGGATCGTATTCTTTATAAGGCTTCTATTCGCCATACATTAGAGAACCAGCCCAACCTAGATTTATTTCAGCAAGGCGCTGATGATATTTTGGTAGAAAATGGTCGCGCAACGGCGGTTGTCAGCTCGACAGGCATTATCTTTAAGACTGAAACAGTGGTTTTGACTTCAGGCACCTTCCTAGGCGGTGTTATTCATATCGGACTTGAGAACTCAAAGGGTGGACGCGCAGGAGATCAACCGTCTATCAAGCTGGCTGACCGTTTACGTGAATTAAAATTACCCGTTGGTCGCTTAAAGACAGGCACGCCCGCGCGTATCGATGCACGTAGCGTTGACTTTAGTGTGATGACCGTACAGCCGGGCGACACACCCTTGCCAGTGATGAGTTATATGGGTGATGTGTCTATGCATCCAGAGCAGGTCAACTGCTATATCACGCATACCAACGCGCGCACCCATGACATTATCCGTGAGAATTTAGACCGCTCACCGATGTTCTCTGGCAAAATCGAAGGCGTGGGTCCACGTTATTGTCCATCGATTGAAGACAAAATTCATCGTTTTGCGGATAAAGACAGCCATCAGATATTTATTGAGCCAGAAGGTCTGACCACGCACGAGCTATATCCAAATGGTATCTCGACCAGCTTGCCGTTTGATGTGCAGTTAGACTTTATTCATAGTATGAAAGGGTTAGAAAATGCGCATATTACTCGCCCAGGTTATGCGATTGAATATGATTACTTTGATCCACAGAATCTGAAGCCAACGCTTGAGACTAAGTCTATTGATCGTTTGTACTTTGCTGGTCAAATTAACGGAACGACTGGCTACGAAGAAGCGGGCGTGCAGGGTCTACTAGCAGGTACTAATGCGGCACTCGTCACCACTAATAATAGTGAGTTTGAGACGTGGACACCGCGCCGCGATGAAGCGTATCTTGGTGTGCTTGTTGATGATTTGATTACCCATGGCACGACTGAGCCATATCGCATGTTCACGAGCCGCGCAGAATATCGTCTACTGCTACGTGAAGACAACGCGGATCAACGCTTAACTGAGACGGGTCGTAAGCTTGGCTTGGTAGATGATGTGCGCTGGCAGGCTTATCAAGAAAAAATGGAAGCGATTACGACAGAGACTTCACGCCTAAAAGATATGTGGGCAACACCTGCCAATGCGCTAGGCAAACAAGTCACTGAGCAAACTGGTGAAGTGCTCTCTAAAGAATCGACAGCCTTTGATTTGCTTAAGCGTCCGCAGATTCACTTTGCTGATATTGCTGCTATTACAGACTCAAAAGTTGACACACAAGTGGGTGAGCAGATAGAGATTTCTGTCAAATACGCAGGTTATATCGATCGTCAGCAAGAAGACATCGATCAAATGAAGCGTCTAGAGAATACTGCACTGCCACTAGACTTTGATTACAGTGTGGTATCAGGGTTATCAAATGAGATTGTGCAAAAGCTCACGCAAGTTCGTCCTGCCACGCTAGCTCAAGCTGGACGTGTGAGCGGCGTTACGCCTGCTGCCATACAGCTCTTGGCAATGACGGTCAAAAAACACAAAAAAGCGAAAGCGGCTTTGGGCTCTTAAACTTAGCACAATCACGCATATAGAGTACAAAAAAGCCCGTGATAATACGTTATCACGGGTTTTTATTTGTCAAAAATACAGTTGCCATTAAAAGAAAACGACACAACCTTGTTTTACAGGCTACTTTGTCTCTATACTGGGTCAGAAAGTTTCATTATTACTTGTTAATTTATCTCGTTGATGTCCATATTATGATGGGCTTGTCATCGAATTGAGCCTATTTATGATTGATGCTATTGTCTTTGCCATTACTATTGTCCTGCCCAACCTTGCTTTGATGTGGTTGGGTTTTTTTATGCAAAGACGTGGTGAGGCAAGCCAAACGTTTATTGACCAAGCATCGAGCTTTGTCTTTAATTACTGTTTGCCGTGTTTGCTTTTTTTTAGCGTTGTCGATAGTGATGTCGATTACAGCAAACAAATCACGCTGATAGTGGCTGGTATTTTGGTGACATTTATTTTGTTTATTGGTGCAGAGATTTACGCCAAATATTTTGTGAGCAAACCGGCTGATCAAGGGGTGTTTGTACAAGGCATATTTCGGAGCAATATGGCCATTATTGGACTGGCAACGGTCGCTAATGCCTATGGGGAGCGGGGCTTAAGCATCGGCGCAGTCTATATGGGTGTGGTCACGATATTGTTTAATATCTTAGCGGTTATAACCCTTAGTCGCGTGTCTAAAAGCATGGATGATACGTGGGTTAGTCGCAGTACCATGATTGTCAAAAAGCTGTTGACCAACCCATTGATCATCGCATTAGTAGCGGCATTTGCTTATAAGGCGTTACCGCTACCACCTATTACAGGTGTGATTCATACGACTGGTGATTTACTCGCCGCGGTGGCATTGCCGTTAGCGTTGATTTGCGCCGGTGCCAGTATTGATTTGAAATCAATGTTGCACCCTTCTGGATTGTCCATGCAGGCCAGTATCGGTCGTATTGTCATCGCGCCATTGATTGCCATTGCTATTGGATTGGGTTTTGGTCTATCAGGTGTGCATATGGGTGTATTGTTTTTGATGGCAGCCTCACCCACAGCTGCCGCCAGCTACGTGATGGCAAAAGCCATGGGTGGCAATGATGTGTTAGCGGCGAATATCTTAGCTTTTACCACCGTCGTAGGCATGTTTGGAATGGCGATTGGCGCGGCAATATTACGTGGTATAGGTCTTATTTGAACTATATCATCCTTAATTACATGGGAACCTAATTGACTCTAATTTAGTATTAATGAAATTTAGTCAGGTTTTTATTGAAATGTTTAAATCTGTGATGTATTGTTACCTAAAATTACTATCTATAACAATATAAAGACACTATTGAGTCTAACTTCAGGTAACTAAATGCTATTTATTATATTAAAGAATTTAATTGCTGTTGCTTGTGTTTATGCCTCTTATAAAGTTTCCAAGAATTTCTTTGATGATAACCAAAAATTGTTGCGTATTATAGTTGCTTTTATACTGACGATCGTTTTTCTTGGTATTACGAATGGAATACTTAATTTAATAACGCCAAGCGTTAATGTTGAAAAGCAACTACAAAAAGAAAAGATATTTGTTACCTTGAAGCAAAAATATCCTAAAGAGTACCAGTCGATAGTTGAAGAGGTTAAGCTTGAATCAAAAATAAATAAACTTAATGAAAGTGAAGTTGTTTTATTTGCTGATCAACTATTAGCTCCTTTAGCCTTAAAGCTTGTTATCGATGCAAGTGATAACTCTCGTTATAAATTCACTAAATCCTATTCTCAAACAATCAGTCTGCTCAAAAATAAGGGTGGAACTTTATGCTACGACATGATGCATAATCAAGATGACATTACCCATGCTGAGATGAATATAGTAGATGAAGTGTTTACAGAAAGTGGTATGCAAGAGGCTGTTTTGACTATTATTAACGACAATAAAATAGGCAAAGCAGTCGCTTCTCAAAGAGATATGGATAAAATGGAGAAGAAAATATTTAAACAATTAATGAGAAAACATGGTGAAGATATAACGTTACTCATAAATCCGAAAAATGCTGTATCAGTTGAAGATAAACAAACAGTTTGTCAGATAGTTATTGATCTGTATGAGCTAATGAATGACCCTAATAGCAAAGTAAAAATGGCAGTACTACGACGAAATATGCAAAGTATGTCGCCCAGCATGACTAGCCTAAACACGAAAAATAGTAGTACAAAAATCGCTGCACCAGTGCTCACGCCAGAGCCAGAAATGGCGGCACCTGCATTTTAATTGATTATAAATTACGTATGATTATCTTTGCTTTTAATTAATTTTGTTGTGAATTTTGAAAATGCCGCTATTGTCTTGCCTGATAGATAAAGGCATTATAAGACGTACATGGGTATTGTATAAATGGATGTAAAAATAACTCTATAATAAATACAAATATAAGTTCATAAATTAAATAAGCAAGGAGCGTTCAAGTGCAATTATTAAATCAAGCGGTAGTGACCGAACATCTCAATATGCAAGCTGCGATTGAGGCGATTGAAAGCTTATTAACT
Source organism: Psychrobacter sp. PAMC 21119 (assembly GCF_000247495.1). Taxonomy (NCBI): domain Bacteria; kingdom Pseudomonadati; phylum Pseudomonadota; class Gammaproteobacteria; order Moraxellales; family Moraxellaceae; genus Psychrobacter; species Psychrobacter sp. PAMC 21119. The sequence continues at coordinate 45,141 of NZ_AHVZ01000036.1, forward strand.
CAGCAAGCAGCACATCCTAATTGGGTTAAAGCACCTGAGCGCTTGGTTATTGAGACCTTTAGTGAAGATAAGAATCACAGCTCAGGCTCACATCTATCAATGCCAGCGACTATTTATGATGGTGACCAAGAGTACACCACGGTGAAGCTAGTCACCATTTGCCCTAATAATCCCAGTCGTAATATGCCAACGACCACCGCTATCATCACTGTCTCCAACAATGATACGGGTGAGATATTAGCGATTATGGATGGCATTTATATTACGCAAGTGCGTACGGCCGCCTTATCAGGTATCGCAACCAAATACATGGCAAAGTCTGATTGCCAAAGTGTGGCAGTTGTCGGTTGTGGCGGTATGGCTTATGAGCAGCTGCATGCTGTAATGACAGTGCGCCCTGATATTAAAAAAGTGTATTTATGGAACAGAAACAATGAAGGTGCTGAGCAATTTAAGACTAAATTTGCTCGTGATTATGCGCAGTGGGACGTTGAGATTCAGGTTTGCAAAGAGGTCGGTGAAGCTATCCGTGATGCCGATATTATCAACGTAGCGACTCGCGCAACCGAAGGCTTATTTAGCATCGAACAAATTAAATCTGATGCACATATCAATGCCGTTGGTGCTTATCAGCCGTCGATGAAAGAGATTAGCAATGATGTGGTAGCAGGTAGTAATATGGTCGTCGTGGATGATTTGGCTGGTAGTCGTCACGAGGCTGGCGATTTGATTCAAGCACATGATGCTTCTGACTGCGCATGGACATGGGATGACCTTAGTGGCGATTTACAAGGGCTGGTAACAGGCGAGCTAAAAGAAGATACGACTAAGTCTAAAAAAGGCATCACCCTATTTAAATCAGTAGGTGCCGCCAGTTTCGATGCGGCAGTCGCTCTATATATTGCCAAGCAGGCTGTGCAAAAAAATATCGGCTCATCAGTGGATTGGTAATACTGTTTATCACAGAACAATTGGCAAAAGTGCTATACCTTAATCAGCAATAAAAAAGCCCCCTTTTCAAATAAGAAAAGGGGGCTTTTGACATTAGCTTTAATTATCTCTATCGCGCTTATCTTCACGGCGCTGCTTGCGTTTTGGACTGGTACGATACGTTAAATACCCACCAATAACCATAACAGCGATGAACGCTATAATGTACAAAAATATTGACGAACCAATAAAGGCAGACGGTTCCATAACCATAATCTCATTAAAAGTTATGAATAATTATGCAAGTGCGGCTGCCGATTGTAAAGTAAACAAGTTTAGCTCAGGTGTAAGTTCAAGTGAACGCAAACGTGCTGCTTGATCATAGACGTTTGCAGTGACAATCAACTCATCTGGCTGATATTGGGCAAGGAACTTAGCCAATTTGGGCTTGACCGTTTCAACAGAGCCAATGAACGAGATCGATAGCGCATTGTCCACCATCATTTTCTCGGCTTGACTCCAGATGCTATCCATATCGTAAGTTGGTTTTGGCATTTGACCCGTTTCACCACGGCGCAAGCGTACGAAGCTCTGCTGCGCTGAGGTAAAGTGATAATGGGCAGTCGCATCGTCATCAGCCAAGAGTAAGTTCGCTGCTACCATCACATATGGCTTGTCTAAATAAGCTGACGGCTTGAACTGTTCACGATAAGTAGAGATTGCCTGACTAAGCATTTGCGGTGCAAAGTGGGAAGCGAACACGTAAGGCAGTCCTAAATGTGCGGCCAAGGTCGCCCCAAAAAGCGATGAGCCTAATATCCAGATAGGAATATTTGATTTAGCGCCAGGGAATGCTTGGACAGGACTGTTGTCAGTCGTATTACCTAAAAAGTACATTAATTCCTGTACATCTTGTGGAAAACGATCAGCATCTTTCATTTGACGGCGTAGTGCCTGAAAAGTCGCGCCATCTGTACCAGGAGCACGGCCTAAACCTAAGTCGATACGGTCGCCATATAATGCGTGCAAGGTGCCGAATTGCTCAGCAATCACCAGTGGGGCATGGTTAGGAAGCATCACACCACCAGATCCGATACGTATGCGCTTGGTTTGACTGCCGATATGCGCTAGTAGTACTGAGGTCGCCGCACTCGCAATGCCAGGCATGTTGTGATGTTCCGCCATCCAATAACGGTTTAAGCCGACTTTTTCTGCAAGCTGTGCGGTCTCAACCGTCTGGGCGATACCTTCAGCAATGGTATGACCTTCAGGAACGGGGGCTAAGTCTAAAAAAGATAAGGGAATGGTATTACTCATAGATCACCTGTTTTATAAAGTTAAAAACATTCATGGTCGTTCTGACAGTCTTATATAGGCTGTTTATTAAAAACCATTGAACGCTTGTCACTTCATATTATGGGGTAGTTATTATGGATATAAAGGCAGATGTAAATAAGGATAACAAAAAAAGGCATCGCTATTTGATGATAGCAATGCCTTTTCTTCTTTAAGTAAATGTCATTTTAGCTGAGCTTATGGAACTCAATTTACTGTGCTAAGCCTGAGCCTACTGGCTAAACTGCTTTTGGCATAATTCCATAAAAGCGCGCCCGTATTGGCGGATTTCTGCATCGTCCCTTACCGCCATCCAACTGGTAAAGCGCCCGAAATGATCTACTGGAATAGCTGTTAAGTTCTGATAATGACTTGGCTCAAAAGCCATCTCGGCAATAATACCAATCCCTAAACCAAGACCGACATAAGTACTAATCACATCGGCATCGAGTGCTGCTAAAACAATGTCTGGCTCAAGACCTGCATCTGTAAAGGTTTTATCAATCGCACCGCGTCCGGTAAAACCACCGTGATAGGTAACAATTGGATAGCTAGCAAGGGTCGGCAAATCAATAGATTCGTAACTGGCAAGCTCATGATCGCTTGGCACGATAACGCGATGTGTCCAATCATAATAGCGATAACAGCGCAGATAGTTATTATGGAGCAACGACTCGGTTGCAATACCGATGTCAGCTTGCCCGCGTATCACCATCTGGGCGATGGTCTCAGGATCCGCCTGTTGCAAGATTAGATTCACTTTAGGAAAGCGTTCTTTAAACTCTTTGACCACTTGCGGTAACACGTAACGCGCTTGCGTATGGGTGGTAGCAATGGTTAAGGTGCCGACATTGGGGTTGTTAAAATCGAGGCTCAAGTTCTCAATCGTACGGATTTCAGCAAAGATGGACTCGATATGCGGCATGAGCGCTGTACCCATGGTCGTCAGACCGGTCAAGCGCTTGCCTTGACGCACGAACACTTCAGTTTTTAGTTGGTTTTCAAGCGCTGCGATATGCTTGGATAAGCTTGATTGACTGGTGTGCAGTACCGTTGCCGCTTGACTTAGGTTATAGCCATTGATCACCGTATGCCACACCGTCTCCAACTGCTTGAGTTGAATTTGCAAGTGCCGCTGATTGACCACTACATCGATTGCCATAACTGAATCCTATTGTATAAATATACAAATCCTGTTTGTATATAGAAATAAAAACGAACAAATATGCCGTAAGCGACCAGTGTAAATCAAATCTATTATTCTTGTATATAATAAATAGCTATGAATTAATAATAATTAGGAATATAGAAGTTATAATCTAGTTGCTATAGTCAGTGAAAAGTAATATCGATACATCACGCACTGCTGATATCAATTTTTGCTTGCTTGCTTGCTGTGCCTGTGCCGACAGAGGCTACAAAAAATTAATATCAACAGTATCGTAGCGTTTTTGGGGTATTGTGACTATGACTAGTTTTCAAATTGTAATAAAAGCGCATTATTCAACAAAAAAACAGCCACCTTTTAAAAGATAGCTGTTTGTAGAGTTTGGATTTAATTCGTACCGTCAACCTTAATAAATAGCGTCAGACTAAGTACAAAAGGCTAGTCAGCGATATCAAAACGATCCGCATTCATGACCTTGTTCCAAGCGCGGACGAAGTCACGAACGAACTTCTCTAAATTATCGTCTTGCGCGTATAGCTCAGCATAAGCGCGTAAAATAGAGTTTGAACCAAACACTAAGTCCACACGGCTCGCTTGCCATTTTATCTTGCCAGTACTACGTTCGCGTACTTCATAGTTACCGGCAGTATTATCACCCGTTTTTACAGGGTTCCACGTGTGGTTCATGTCTGTTAAGTTGACAAAGAAGTCGTTGGTAAGCACACCAGCACGGTCAGTAAAGACGCCATGTTGGCTTTGACCATGATTGGTATCGAGAACTCGCATACCACCAACCAATACCACCATTTCAGGAGCCGTCAAACCCATTAGCTGCGTACGGTCTAATAGCATCTCTTCAGGAGAGACCGCATAGTCTTGCTTGACCCAATTACGATAACCATCGTGTAAAGGCTCCAAATCTGCAAAAGATTCAGCGTCGGTCATGTCACCATCAGCATCACCGCGGCCTGCTTTGAACGGTACAGTAACGTCTACGCCTGCCTCGTCTGCTGCCTGCTCAATAGCAGCATTACCAGCCAGCACAATCAAATCAGCCAAGCTCACATCTTTGTCAAAACCAGCTTGAATGCGTGTCAATGTCTCAAGCACGCGTTGTAATTGCTCAGGCTCATTGCCTGTCCAGTCTTTTTGCGGGGCTAAGCGGATACGTGCGCCATTTGCACCGCCGCGATAGTCTGACGCGCGGAACGTACGTGCGCTGTCCCATGCTGTAATGATTAACTCACGGCGGCTCAGATCGCTGTCTAATATTTGTGATTTTAGCGTCGCAATATCATCAGCGGTTAAGTCAGTATTTCCTGTTGGAATAGGGTCTTGCCATACAAAGTCTTCGCTTGGTACGTCTGCACCCAAGTAGCGGGATTTTGGCCCTAAATCACGGTGAGTCAGCTTGAACCATGCTTTGGCAAATACTTCATCAAAATATTCAGGATTTTGATGGAACTTCTCTGAAATCTCAAGATAGACAGGATCTTTGATCAAAGCCATATCTGCATCAGTCATGATTGGGTTACGGCGGACACTTGAGTCATGCGCATCTAATGGGCGATCTTCTTCTTTGATATCTGTTGGTTCCCACTGCCACGCGCCTGCTGGACTTTTGGTTAATGCCCAGTTGTGGTTTAAGAGTAATTCAAAATAACCGTGATCCCACTGGGTTGGATTGGTGGTCCATGCACCTTCGATACCACTTGAGACGGTATCACCTGCATTGCCATTGCCTTTAGGATTGCGCCAGCCTAGACCTTGTTCTTTGATATCGGCAGCTTCTGGCTCATCCTCTAATATCGTTGCATCACCATTACCGTGACACTTACCAACAGTGTGTCCACCAGCCGTTAGAGCGACAGTCTCTTCATCATTCATTGACATACGAGCAAAGGTAGTACGCATATCTTGAGCGGTTTTTAATGGGTCAGGGTTGCCATCGACACCTTCGGGATTGACATAGATCAAGCCCATTTGTACTGCTGCTAGTGGGTTTTCGAGTGAGGCACGGTCTTCGTCGCTGTCATAGCGGTTTTTGGTAGCCGCTAGCCATTCGCGCTCAGAACCCCAGTAGATGTCTTTTTCTGGATGCCAGATATCAGCGCGGCCACCAGCGAAACCTAAGGTTTTAAAGCCCATAGATTCATAAGCCATGTTACCTGCCAAAATCATCAAATCAGCCCATGATAGTTTATTGCCATATTTTTTCTTGATTGGCCACAATAGACGACGGGCTTTATCAAGGTTGACGTTATCAGGCCAGCTGTTCAATGGTGCAAAGCGTTGGTTACCAGTGTTAGAGCCGCCGCGACCATCAGCACCGCGATACGTACCAGCTGAATGCCATGCCATGCGAATCATCAAACCACCATAGTGACCCCAATCAGCTGGCCACCATTCTTGTGACTCAGTCATTAGGTTTTTCAGGTCAGTTTTGACTGCTTCTAGATCTAATTGTTTAAAAGCTTCAGCATAATCAAAGTCTTCACCCATTGGATCAGTTTTTTTGTCTTGCTGATGCAATATGTCTAGGTTTAGGCTGTTTGGCCACCAATCAGTTGCAGCAGAGGCAGTGGTAGTATGTGCTTGATGCATAACTGGACAGCCGCCCATACTAGGTCGCTGCGGTGCATGCGTATGATCGACGTTTTCACTATGAATCGTCGGTCCCTTATCATCACCTTGATCATAGGTCGTGTTAGTTGGCGCATTATTGTCTCCGTGGTTTACGGGACAACCAGCAGTATCCTGCGCTGTGTTTTTGTCAGTTATGTTATTGGTTGAGTCGGACATGTTATAACTCCTAGGTTGTGATAATAAAAAGAAAAAACAGTTAATCGAGATAATCATTGTTTATACATAGAGCATAACGAAGGTCTATGTATTTATAAAACTAATATATAAGGATTATAAATTTTAAATTATCAATCATAAAAAGCTTGATGTTTTGTTTATTTAAATCTTTATTAACGCTTGTGTTTATCATTGCCAGTTAAAGTTAAACCTATAGAGTACGCTCAACTAATTAAGCCTGCGTCAATTTTATTGCTACCTTTATATTACCTATAAATACTGTCATTGTCAGACATCTTTCAAGAGAGCGTTTAGTAAGAAATAAGAGAGCTAAGGTAACCTTGTTGGGACAATGCAATTGTTTGCGTGACTATCAAGAAATATAAGCCATCGCATGACGTATGCTATCAATAAGTTAATGCAAAAATATCTAGTCAAGGTAGGCGTTCTCAAGTACCATAATTGAATTTTGTGGTAATGCTCGTTTTGTGCAACGCTGAGCAATTTTTATCAATCCTTTTTGGCGACAGCTGATAGCGGATTTTTGTTATAAATGATTGATAAAAATTGTGCGCAGTTGTGTTCTTTGTCTTAAGTATTGGTGAGTTATTATGTCTGCCGTCAAATCTGCTCCGCCAGTCGCGGAAAAATCTTGGTCTGAAGCGTTAAAGTCTTTTTTAGACATTCGTGTCATGATAATTCTTTTTCTTGGTTTTTCAGCGGGTGTGCCTATTCTGTTGGTTTTTTCGAGCTTATCATTATGGCTAAGTGAAGCAGGTCTTGAAACAGGCGTTATCACGATGTTTGGCTGGGCTGGACTTGGCTACTCCTTTAAATTTATTTGGGCACCCTTGATTGACTCTATGCCACTGCCTTTTCTAACCAAATGGCTAGGACGGCGTAGAGCATGGATGTTTATCTCCCAATTACTGATCTTGCTAGCAATTTTTACGATGGCAAGTGTCAACCCAGTTGTAGACAATGTACTTTGGTTGATGGCACTTGGCGCGGTTTTACTAGGCTTTTCATCCGCGACGCAGGATATTGTGGTGGACTCTTATCGTATTGAGCTTGCAGGCGCTGAGATGCAAGCCACTTTATCTTCGATATATGTAGCAGGTTATCGTATAGGGATGATTGTTGCTGGCGCAGGCGCTCTTTATTTAGCGACTTATTTTGGCTCGTCTGAAACGTCGTATAGCTATGAAGCATGGCGTAATACTTATTATACGATGATGGCGGTTATGTCGGTTGGATTGCTGACGACGTTCGCCATCTATGAGCCTACAGCAGAATCTTTAAATCTAAAGAAGCAAAAAAGAAATTTAAAGATTTTCTCTGTTTATGCTGCTTTTTTGTTGATTCCGGGTGTCGTCTATGGCGTGCCAGTGTTCCTTGGCACTTTTTTCACTAGAATATTAAATATACCTTTAATGTTAATACCTGTTGAGTATTTGCCTACGATAAATACGTACTTCTTGATTGTAATGGCATGTGCACCATTTTTGTTAGTTTATTTTATTTTGAACCAGCCTAAAATAGTCAATAAAGTAGCTTCAGCAGTGCAGACACGTAATGATAATATTAGAATATTATTCCTATTTATCTTATCAGTGCTGGCATTTATAGGCGCGTTTATATTGATTGGCAAGATATTTGAGAGCCCTGAAGGTGTATTATTAAAGTTTCTGTTGGAAGTCGTGAGACTACTTGGTAGCTTGGGTGTAGCCATCGTTGTAGGCTATGCATTGATAGCTGTTGGGCTGGCAAAAAAAGCTGTCGCTAAGCAATTATGGGTAGAGCCTATCGCAGATTTCTTTCGCCGCTATGGTAAGCAAGCGATACTGCTGCTATTGCTCATAGGGTTTTACCGTGTATCTGACATAGTAGCGGGTAATTTATCAAACGTTTTTTACGCTAAAATGGGTTTCACCAAAATTCAAATTGCTGATGCGGTAAAATTCCTTGGGTTATTTATGACGATAGCCGGGGGGTTTTTAGGTGGTCTTATTGCTCAAAAAATGAAAATGATGCATGTAATGCTTATTGGTGCGATAGCGTCAAGTGCAACGAACTTACTGTTCATTTTATTGACTTATCATCCGGGTGATATGAACTATATGTACTTTGCAGTTATTGTAGATAATTTGGCAGCAGGCTTTGCTACTGCTGTGTTTATCGCCTTTTTGTCTGCACTGACATCTGTGAAATTTACCGCGGTACAATACGCAATATTTTCCTCATTAATGACTTTATTTCCAAAAGTGCTCGGTGGCTATTCTGGTGCTATTTCAGACAATGTCGGCTTTGCTAATTTTTTCCTGATTACCTTTTTGATTGGTATTCCTGTTTTAGTGCTAATCTATTTAGTCGATAAACATGTGATTATTGGTAGTAATGACGATCCAGTCGAACCATCTATTAAACTGGAGTGATTAGTTCTAACGAGTGAATAAATATATATGACCCATCTAAGTAGTATTAAGACCATCAAAAATAGATTAATTGAAGATGTATCCAAATATTGGGTGAGAGCTTGGCTTTTGCATATACTACAAAAACCGAGCTCATTTCTAATCACTGATGAAGATTACCAGTTGTCTGATACTGAGCTTGAGCAATTTGATACTGGTGTGGCTAAAATGAAGCAGGGCACACCTTTGGCTTATTTGACTGGTCAGCAGGAATTCTGGTCGCTTAACTTTAGCGTGAATGAGCATACTTTGATTCCTAGGCCTGACACCGAAGTGTTGGTTGAGCAGGTGCTAGATTGGATCAATGCTCAGCCAACGCAACTCAGTAATAAGCGATTGCTAGACTTGGGGACAGGTTCAGGTTGTATTGCGATTAGTCTTGCTCATGAGTTAAAACGAGCTAACTGGCAAGTCGTGGCGGTTGATTTATCGTCCGAGGCGCTTAAAGTGGCTCAGCATAATGCCGTAAGAAATAATGTTGCCAATGTTGAATTTATTCAAAGCAGTTGGTATCAAGCGCTATCTACTGGCGATGAGCCGAAGTTTGATATTATCGTTTCAAACCCTCCTTATATTGACGAGACAGACGAGCATTTAGCCCATCTAACAGCTGAACCGATCAGCGCCTTAAGTGCGCCCAATCAGGGTTTGGCTGATATCGAACATATTATCCAGCAAGCAACAAAGTATTTACGTACAGGTGGGCTACTGGCTATCGAGCATGGCCATGATCAAGGTGATGCTGTTCGACAGCTGTTTCTAGACAATGGGTTTGAGTCAGTACATACCGTAAAAGACTACGGTGGTAATGATCGCGTCACGCTAGGACAAGCTCAGTAGACAAGTTTTTTTATTAGTAAACTTATTTGATTATAGGCTTTGAATGACTATGGTAGAAGCGCTGGTACAGCTATCAGATGACGAGCTGCTCCGTTATGCACGGCAGGTTTTATTAGACGGTTGGGATATGGATGCTCAGCTGCGACTCAAGTCAGCACGCGTGGTGATGATAGGCGCAGGCGGCCTAGGCTGCCCTGCTTCTGAAACATTGGTACGTGCTGGCGTAGGTTATATTCATCTGATCGATGATGATGAAATTGAAGCGAGTAATCTACAACGGCAAACGCTGTTTTTACCGGACGATATTGGTAAACCCAAAGCATTGACCGCAGCAGCCATGTTAGAGCGCATCAATCCTTTGATAAAGACTCGTGGCACAGTGGCGCGGTTAGATGAAGACAATGCCTATGAATTGCTCGATATAGCCTCTGGTAAGCCGGACTTGCTATTGGATTGTACTGACAACTTTGCCACGCGTGATATTATCAATCGTATCAGCGTGCGCTACCAAATCCCGCTATTGTCCGCCTCAGCGATTGCGATGCAAGGACAGTTAGCACTGTTTGAGCCTCAGCTCGATACTGGTTGTTATCACTGCGTGTTCGGATCCGTAGTACCTGATGAAGCCGCTGACGAACGTACGTGTGCCAATTCAGGAGTGCTAGCCAGTACCACTGCGGTTATGGGTAATCTGCAAGCCAATGCTGCACTACAATACTTGGGATTAACCAAAAATCCACTGACAAACAAGCTGCTCATATGGGATGGTAGTCAGATGCAGCAGCGGCTGATGGGCTATCGAAAAGACCCGCAGTGTCCTGTCTGTAGCAGTCCTATAGTCAATCCACTATAAATGGGATAAGGTGTCAGGCTCGCTTAGTCTACGACTTGTAGTACTCTCACTCGCCTTCCTTATATCCAAATTATATTGAACCGATTATAACTGAGTAATCTGATTTTAATGCATTTTTGTACTGTATTGCCTATCTTCAAACCTCCTTCTTATTACCATAGTTGTTTTTTATGAAAATTCATCGTCCGCATTTATTAAAGCATACTTTTAATGTCATGAACCGTGTTCGCCAAACAGCGAGTGTGGCAGGTCTGTCTGCGCTAAGAGTGGCAAAAGGTGAAAAACCTGACGCGATGCTACTCAAAGAAACCTTTGAGCAGTTGGGCACGACTTATATCAAAATTGGTCAATTTATCGCCAGTACACCGTCGCTGTTTCCACGTGATTATGTCAAGGCATTCCAGAGTTGTTTGGACCAGACGACGCCATTGTCTTTTGCGTATATTGAACAGGTGCTCACAGAAGAGCTGGCGATTGATGGCATGACACTTGATGATAAATTTGCTCATATCGACTCAAAGCCACTGGCCTCTGCCTCTATCGCTCAAGTTCATGCAGCTCGTCTGCACAATGGTGACGAGGTCGTGCTAAAGGTGCAAAAGCCGGGCGTTGAGACCATCATGCAGACGGATTTGGGCGTATTGCATGGCGTCACTAAGTTGGTTGAGCTACTCATGCCATCGATGAAGTTTGCCAGTATTGCCCCGATTATCGATGAGATTCGTCTGCGTATGCTTGCTGAGACGGACTTTATCGCTGAGGCGCAAAACATCCGTGATTTTCAGCAGTTCTTAGCAGTATCAGGAAATACCCGTGTGGTCGCGCCCAAAGTATATGAAGCGCTGACAACCAAGCGTGTCCTAACCATGAGCCGCTTATACGGCGTCTCTATGGTCGATGAGTCGCTCATGCGCCAGTACTGTGCTGATCCTGCACAAGTTATGGCAGATACGTTAAACACATGGTTTGCTAGTCTGATGCTGTGCAATAGCTTCCACGCTGACTTGCATGCGGGCAATTTGATGCTGCTGACCGATGGCCGTATTGGTTTCTTGGACTTCGGGATTGTCGGTAAACTAAAAGCCGAAAGCTGGCGGGCTTGTATGGGCATGATGCAAGCCATGCAGGACAGTGACTATCAATCAATGGCACGCCATATGATTGATATGGAGATGACGCATGGTGGTAATAAAGTCGATGTGGTGGCATTGGGCAATGATTTGCAGCGTATGATGAAAACCATCATGGCGGAGGACAAAGCCTTTACCAGCGGTGTGCCTTTTAACAGCAAAGAGCAAGCCGATGAGATGAATAAAATGATGCTAGAAATCGTAGAAGTCGGTAAGCGTCATGGTATCCATTTTCCACGTGATTTTGCCTTATTGACTAAGCAGATGCTTTATTTTGACCGTTTTATGCGTACGCTGGCGCCTGATATGGATATGTTTAGTGATCAACGTGTGCAAATGCTGGGACATACAGAGATAGATGTAACCATGCCACCAGCATTAAATGTATCGTAAGTTTTTATTGTATGTTTCATTATTAACTTGTCACTGCTTTTGAATGCTTTAACACAAAGGATTGTGTGCTAATGGTCGCAAAAATGGCGCTGTCATGATGACGGCTTTTAAAAACCGTATTTTCCCTACGATTACCAACGAAGCTGCCATTGCCTGTATCGGTCTTTACTGCATGGCAGTGGTTATGGGCTATGGCCGCTTTCTTTTTACCGCCACCTTACCTGATATTATGGTGCAGCTATCGCTATCAACGACCATTGCAGGCTGGTTGGCTTCAATCAATTATATTGGATACTTTATCGGCGCGCTCATTGCCATGTTCGTACCTCAGCGCGCGACGTGGCAGGTCATGACGCTTTGGGTCATGGTAAGTATCGTCACAACGATGCTGCTGGTTGTGCCATCTATGTCGTTAAATTTATGGTATATCATTCGCTTGCTGGCAGGCATTGCAAGCGGTGTGGCAATGATTTTAAGCTCTTCGTTTGTGATTCAAAATCTCAGTCCTGAGCGTCGCTCTGTACTTTCGGCAGTACATTATGCAGGTATTGGTGTTGGCATTAGCGCCTCCGCCATACTGACGTGGTGGCTGTTAATATTGGGTTATCATTTTGATGTGATTTGGCTAGTGGCAGGCCTTACTAGTCTGCCGCTTTTGTGGCTGCTCTATGCTATAAAACCAAGACAGTCACAGCATACTGAATCTCAGCACATTCGCGCTAAACAGCACATATCGGTGCATCAAACCTATTTAAATTTTAAGCATTCCTTATACGAAGCCGTTGCTGGTCACCATAAAGCCCTTGCGCTACTTTCTGTGAGCTATGTACTTGCTGGGTTTGGTTATATCAGTTCTGCGACTTTTTTGCCAGTGATGGCAGCACAGCGCTTAACGACGCAGACGTATGCTGGGTTGATGATTTGGTTGGTGGTTGGTATTTTTGCCATGTTATCAAACCCCTTGTGGGGGGCACTTGCCAAGCGAATTGGGGAAACCAAAACCTTGATGGGTTTGACGGTATTGCAAGCATTTGGTATGTGCTTACCCATATGGTTCGATGGTGCGATTGGCTTGTATGGTAATGCCGCTATCTTAGGGCTAACTTTCGTTGGTATGGTATCGATGACACTCACTTTGTTTAAAAATATCAATCCTGCCTATTCTAATTTGCTGATTGCATTGGCGACACTGGCTTATGCATTGGGGCAGTTTTTAGGGCCATTGGTGACTGTGGCCTTGGCAGGGCAGGACGACAATTTCAATGCAGGGTTACTTGTTGCTGCTGTTGGATTGATGATTGGATTGGTGTTATTAATATTGTTTCGTCGGCAGTCGCCAACGATTGCTTAGAGCGTCTAAACCACACTACGGCTAAACACTTCTCGTAATTCAAAACTGGTATGAACTTGCGCCACGCCTTCGATACGATTAAGCCGATGCAATAAAAATTCTTCATAGTGCGCCATATCACGTACTCTGACCTTGATAAGATAGTCTTCTGTACGCCCTGTGACAATACTACAGCTAATGACCTCCTCAAAGCTCTGGATCTTACGTTCAAACTGCTCGAAACGCTCAGCCGTATGACGATCCATACTGACTGCGATAAATACGGCGAGCGGGTAGCCAAGTTTTTGCGCATCTGTTTTGGTATGGTAGCCAGTAATGACGCCGGTATCTTCTAAGCGTTTGATACGGCGGGCACAAGGGGTCGCAGATAAATTGACACGTTCGGCAAGCTCGGTGATACTCATCCGGGCTTCAGTCTGTAATAAACACAATAAACGTCTATCGGTCTCATCAATATCAGTCAATATGGGACTATCAGAATGACTACTAGGCATGGAATAGTTACTCGCTAGTGAAATAATCTAATTATATCTACAAAAACGCTTTATTTCACTAAATAATCTCTAATTATAGTGTAATAAAGCGGGTTTCTCTCTCATAAACTTTGCTATTATTAGAGTATAAGTTTTAGTTATCTCGTATGCTCAATACTGATCTAATCAGCAGCCTTATTCGCTAAAATATAAATTTCATATTATCTAAGGATTGATTATGTCTGACCAAGCCACACGCACTGTAGCCACGCCGACTGCCAAAAAGACACCAAAAAGTGCCGCTTTTGACTATCAAAAATATCGTCCATTTGCGTTTGCGCCCTCACTGCCGGATCGCACATGGCCAAGCAAAACGATTGAGAAGTCACCAATATGGGCAAGTGTCGATCTGCGTGATGGTAATCAGGCTTTGATCGATCCGATGACTATTGAACAAAAAATGCGCTTTTTTGAAACTTTAGTCGATGTAGGGTTTAAAGAAATCGAGATTGGTTTCCCATCAGCGGCGCAAGTTGAGTTTGATTTTGCCCGCAAACTCATCGAAGAAAACCATGTGCCTAATGATGTGACGTTGCAGGTCTTAGTACAGGCACGTGAGCATTTAATTGCCCGTACGTTTGAATCATTAAAAGGCGCAAAACGTGCTGTCGTCCATGTCTATAATTCAACCAGCCGTGTCCAACGTGAAAAAGTCTATGGCAAAGACAAAGCTGAGATTAAAGAAATTGCTATCGTAGGTGCCAAGCTATTGAAAGAATATGCGGCAAAATACCCTGAAACAGAATGGGTGTTTCAATACTCGCCTGAAAGCTTTAGCCAGACAGAGACTGAGTATGCGGTAGAAGTCTGCGATGCGGTTTGTGAAGTTTGGCAGCCGCAGAATGGTCAAGAAGTAATTTTTAATTTACCGGCGACCGTTGAAGCATCTATGCCCAATGTCTTTGCCGATCAAGTTGAGTATTTCTGTCGCCATCTTGCTATGCGCGAGCATGTGATCGTCAGTTTGCATACGCACAATGACCGTGGCTGTGCCGTTGCCGCTGCTGAGCTAGGGGTGCTTGCGGGTGCAGATCGTATTGAAGGGACGTTGCTTGGTAATGGCGAGCGTACCGGTAATATGGATATTATGGTCATGGCGATGAACTTATTTAGCCAAGGTATTGATCCTGATCTTGATTTTAGCAATATGAGTGAAATCGTCCAAGTGGTCAGCGAATGCAATAACTTGCCGCTGCATCCACGTCATCCTTATGTTGGTGAATTGGTCTTTACTGCCTTTAGTGGCTCACATCAAGATGCCATCAAAAAATCTCTCGATTATAATGAGCAACATACAGACCAAACCGATAACGTTTGGGATGTGGCATATCTACCTATTGATCCGGCACACATTGGTCGCAGTTACCAAGATGTGGTACGTATCAACAGCCAGTCTGGCAAAGGTGGGGTCGCTTATATCTTGCAACGCAATTATGGCTTTAACTTGCCACGTTGGATGCAAATTGACTTTAGCCGCGTGGTTCAGCAGCAAGCTGAAACAGTGGCGCGCGAATTACAAAATGATGAAATCCTACAGACCTTTGAGGACACCTATTTACGTCAAGGTAGCTTTGAGCTACTAGACTACAGTGTGAACAACAAAGGTGGACAGGTTTATTTTAACGGTCAAGTACAGATGAATGGCGATACCATTACTATCGATGGCACGGGTAATGGTCCATTGTCCTCATTTATCAATGGTCTTGCTCAGCATACTGGCAAGTCGCTACATATCATCAATTATGCTGAGCACGCGATCAATCCGCAGCACAATAGCGGTAATGGCATCGATGATGATAACAATCGTGATAACAAAACCAATGCCAATGCTGCCGCTTACATTCAATTGAATGTTGATGGCGAGGTTTACTCTGGTATTGGCACCTGTAGCAGCACGGTATCAGCGATGTTAAAAGGGGCACTATCCGCCTTTGCTCAAGCATTAAACACTACCGCTGCTTAATAGCAAATAATGCTTTGATAGGGTGATACTGCCCACGCATAACGTCATGGTTCTTTACGATTCGTCAGTGAGAGCCATGGCGTTATTGTTTGAGTGGTTAAAACAGACACGGGTGATAAAATAATTAATAGCTTATTGGATTCTGTGTGTCATAAATTCATAAACCCAATAGCATAATGTTACTTGTGTTTTTGGTGTCTAAGACTTACGCTAATGTGCGTATTGCTCAATTATTATAAATAAAAAGGTTAATTATGGAACCGATATCATTTGCTTCATTTACATTGGCCTCTATTCTGGCTTCCTTGCCAGTGAATGGCGAAGTAGTTAGTAAGCCGACGATTACGACGCATATTAGTCCTGCCATTGCTGGACAATGGGAAATAGACTTAGACAGTAGTATGACCATGACTAAAGAGGCTGAGGCTAGGCAAGCGGCATTGGTAGACACGCCAGCAAGCAGAGGTGATGAGCCAAAAATAAATGCTGGTACAGACGGTGGGATTCTTACACAAAGCGAAGAGCGTGTTCTCAATATTCAGCCGAAAACTCGCAATAATTTAATGGCGTCAGCGTTGGCTTCCAATCAATGCCGTGAGTTATATAACTTTGGTGCCGACAATGAAATGTGGGCTGTCAGTGGTGAAGAATGGACGTACGGTCGCTATCTGGTCACTCATCGCGAAGAAGGCTTACCTGTGATTGCCATTCGAACGGTATATGACAATAATGAAGTAGACTGCTCTGGTAATAAGATTGATCAAACTGATGAAGCGCTGATAGCGTTTTTGAACCATGATGGCAACCAAATGCAGTGGTGCGCTGACCCTGATGGCAGAGAATGCTTTATGAACTTCAACAGAGTATTGCCATAATGTTTGATACATTCTATTGATGTTATTGTCTATAAAGAAAATTCAATTTTATGTGAGCCCATTAAAAAACCCGCTATCTTAATAGATAGCGGGTTTTTTTAGTCTATTTATCAACGCTAAATGATGATTTTACTCATTATCGTTATATAAAAATAAAGTGGCAAACTAAGACGCTGATTTGGCTTTGTGTGCTGTTAATAATTCTCTTTCTAGATAGTGAATGTTTTGTGCTTCTTGTACAAAACTATCATCCGCCAATATCACGTCACGATGTAAAGGAATATTGGTTTTGATGCCCTCAATCACCAATTCATCAAGCGCATGTAGTGTCTTAGAGATGGCTTGCTGACGAGTTTGACCATGACAGATAAGCTTACCTATCAACGAATCATAATACGTCGGTATCTCATACCCAGGATACAAATGCGAATCGAATCGAACACCAGCACCACTTGGGGCAAACAACTGATTGACGGTACCAGGACATGGCATAAAGGTCGCTGGATCTTCAGCATTGATACGGCACTCAATCGCATGACCTTGAATTTCAATCTCGCTTTGGCGGTAAGACAAGCCGTAACCTGCGGCAATTTTTAGCTGCTCAACGACGACGTCGATACCCGTAATCATCTCAGTAACGGGATGCTCTACCTGTACCCGAGTGTTCATTTCAATAAAGAAAAACTCGTTGTTTTCAAACAAAAACTCAAACGTACCGGCACCACGATACTTGACTAGCTCGCAAGCTTTGACACATGCCCTTAAGATAGGCTCGCGCACATCATCAGGGATATCAGGCGCAGGGGCTTCTTCTAGGACTTTTTGATGACGACGTTGTAATGAGCAATCACGGTCATATAGATGAATCGCATTACCATTGCCATCGCCCAGTACTTGTACTTCGACATGACGTGGGTTTTGTAGATAGCGTTCCATATAGACGGTATCATCACCAAACCATAGCTCAGCTTCTTGTTTTGCTGCTTGTACTTGTCCGATGACCTCTTCGAAGCGCTCAACCACACGCATCCCACGACCACCACCACCAGATGCCGCCTTGATCAATAGGGGAAAACCAATGTTGCGTGCTTGTTCTTCCGCATTGTGCAAGGTCACCGCTCCAACAGAGCCGGGCACGGTAGGTACACCTGCTTTTTTCATGGCATTAATAGCGGAGACTTTATTGCCCATGAGTCGGATATGATCGGCATTAGGGCCAACGAAGGTTAGGCCTGCTTCTTCGACACGCTCAGCGAATTCGGCATTTTCAGACAAAAAACCATAACCGGGATGGATAGCATCAGCACCAGAGATTTCTGCTGCGGTTAAAATAGTATTGATATCAAGATAGCTTTGATTGGCATTTGGCTTGCCGATACAAATGGCCTCATCAACAAAACGCAGGTGCATCAAATTGGCGTCAGCCGTTGAGTAGACGCCTACAGTTTCGATTCCTAGCGCTTTACACGCACGAACGATGCGTAGTGCGATTTCACCTCTATTGGCGATGAGCAGTTTTTTTATCATGGGGTCATCCTTGTCGAAGCGGTAGTTAATGACTAAGTCGCTATGCCAGTCATCGATTGCCATCATCAAATGCAATGGTGAGAAGCGATGAGCAATAACGAGATATCAATCATAACGAAGTAAAGGTTGGCGAATCTTATTACGCTTTGTAGCGAATCATAGGCTGGCCAAACTGTACGACTTCAGAGTTATCTACCAAAATTTCGTCAACGACACCACTTTGAGTCGCTTCAAGAGGATTCATGATTTTCATGGCTTCGATAATGCCAAGCGTATCACCCGCTTGAACCTTTTGTCCGACTTTCACAAATGGTGGATCATTCGGGCTAGGCGCTGAATAATACACGCCAACCATTGGTGAGGTTTCAACGCTACCAGCTTTTATGGCTGGTTTTGTGTCAGCAGCAGCAGGCGCTACTCCAGCAGCAGGCGCAGCCATCATCGTCGGTACTGGCGTGTCATAATGCCTTGTCAGACTAATATGCTCATCATCCGAACTGATTTCTAAATTGACCAGTTCACTTTCTTCCATGAGGGCGATTAGGGTACGTATTTTTTCAATATCCATAGTTTTTATAATGCCTTGTACTAAATTCAAGAAATAGTGTAACGAAATATTGTCTAAGTAATTGCTAATGATACCTAGATTCATGGCAATGAGCAATCAATGTACAGTTGTTAACTGAGAAATTTTACATATTTTGACGTAAGCTTTTCTTATGAGTAAGAAATCATCAGTGATTTATCATAGTCTATGTGGCCGAGTAGTGCCAGCATTGGTTACTAGACACTACGATTAGAGAAGAATGCTATAGTCAATCCTATATAAGTTGGATACAGTGTCAGCCTTGCTTAGCCTACTAGTTGTAGTACTTTCGTTCGCCTTCCTTGTATCCAAATTATATTGAACCGACTATAGCAACTTTAAGCCCAAAGTATCGTGAGGCGCTTTTGTTGATAGCGTAGACGCAGGGTGAGCAGTATAGAGGATAAAAACAAACCCGTGATCAATGCCATCCAAAACCCTTGCGCGCCCACATCCGTGAAACGCACCAAATAGATGCCAAGCGGCAAGGCAACCAACCAATAGCAAAATAGCGTCACCCACATCGGTATCGTGGTGTCTTGCATACCGCGTAGTATCCCCGCAATGTTGACCTGCCAGCCATCAAATAGTTGGTAAGCAAGGGCAAAGATGAGAAGGTGCATGGCTTGCGCTCTGACTTCTACATTGTCCGTGAACGCGGCTGCCAGTTGTGGGCGGAATAGCCAGATTCCAAGCATACAAACGATGGCAATCAGGACAGTCCAGATAAGTCCGGTGGCTTGTACATGGCGCAGCGCCAGCAGGTTCTTTTCACCAAAGCGATTGGACACCATAATGGTCAGTGCCATGGCAACCGAGATGGGTATCATAAACAGCTGCGATGTCACCGCCAGCGCCACTTGATGCGAGGCAGTTGCCAGCTCACCCAATGGACTGATGACCAGTGCTCCCAAGCTAAATAGACTGGCCTCAAAGAAGATTGAGATGCCAATCGGGATGCCAAGCTTGAGCAGTTTTTTTATCTGTGTGCGATTGGGTCTGGCAAAACTATAAAAGAAGCGCGTGCTGGCAAATTGCTGGCGCTTAGTAAAGCTGGTATAAGCGACGAGCAATAAGACGTTTATCCATAATACTAATGCCGTTGCGACCCCGCAGCCAGCGCCGCCCATTTCTGGCATGCCAAACAGACCATGGATAAAGATATAGTTGAGTGGGATATCTGCGATCAGGCCAATGATACTAATCACTGTCACCGGCTCAGGTCGCCCAAGCGCCTCGCAATAACTGCGTAGGACGGCATAGACCGCCAGTGCAGGAAAACCAAACGACACCCCATGTAAATACTGTGACGCTATCGGTTGGATATTTTCGGGGACGCCCATGATACCAAGGACATTGGGTGCAAGATTGACAATAATAAACCCAAGAATCCCAATCACACCTGCTGTCCATAAGGATTGCTGAGTGATATGTGGTACTTGGTTGTGTTTATTCTGTCCTATAGCTTCCCCAATGAGAGGGGTGGTGGCGATTAAAATACCCGTGGCTAATAAGAACAGAGGCAGCCAAATACCAGAGCCAACAGCGACCGCTGCCAAGTCGAGGGCAGAAACTTGACCTGCCATGATAGCATCGACGACACCCAGTGCTGCTTGGCAAAACTGAGTAATCAAGATGGGTAAGGCGAGCACGCCCAAACGTAAACTGTAGCTTTTGAAATCGGTAAAGGATATTGGCAAAGCCATAATTAGCAACTTTTCATAATTCGCGGTGGTTAGTGTTGATAGACAAATACTGTCATCGACCACTCAATAGCGAGACAGCAACAGTGGCGTTGTACTGACAATAAATAAGACAAGCAATTCGATAAGTAAAGACACTTAAATAAAAATAACCCGTCAATCCAAGTGATAGATTGACAGGTCATAAGTAGATAAGATGGTAAAGAAGCCAGACTGGGATGTCAACGTTTTAGAAAGGTTTTATAGTGCTTAGTAACATCCATCACGTTGGTTAAACCTAGGGCGTGTCTTCAATTCACTCGATAGTCATCTGAACGGGCTAAAAATGGCTAAATCTTGCCAAACATCGTCAAATAGCTGGTTAATATCCCGATATTATCTGCGCTATTTTTCTTGTTTGACGGCAATTTATCTCATTTTTATCACCATTTTTGAAATGAAGACACACTCTAGGCTTCTACAAGAAAGCCTATTATATGGCCAAAATCTATCGGGATTCTGGCAAATCTTGTACCACTGCTTGATAGCCGATCAAGTTGTTATTAGCATCGAACGCTTGCACTACGATGGCGTAGTTGGTCGAGCTGTTTGGAATCAACGGTGTAAACTGTGTCTCAAGGTTGCTCAACACAAGGTTTTGGACGTAACCATTGGCGCCAGACTCGGCTTTATTAACATCAATTTGACTGACCAATACATGCTGAGTATTGATCGGATTCTGCCAAGTGACGGTTTTTTGGCTACCATTGCCCGTCACATCGAGGTTCATCTTGCCAAGGTCGTAATCGAGCGCGTAAGTGGTAAAATTAGAGCGATCGCTTAGGGTATAGGTCACCTTGCAATTGTCTTCACCGCTGGACAGTTTTTGCCCGCCTAAGCCGTCTAGGTATTCAAAACTGCCTTTCCATGGTGAGCCAGCTTGTTTTTCCTCAAAGCTCCCTGCAAAAGTGGTGAGTAAGTTTGGCGTCTCTAACCCTAAATCACTGACATATTTGATATCCAAAAACTCTAAGGTATCGAGGCTACCCGTGACTTTGCCAGCGATATAGTTATCGATTTTGAGCGCTGAGTTTATGCCCAAAGCATTGTTTTCTTGGCAAGCTTGCTGCTGATAACTAAAGCTACCATCGACGCTACCCGCACCTTGATTACTGATGTCGAAGTAGACCGCACCGATATCGATGTCATTATTATCACCGTCGTTTAGCTCGACGAAGTGTCCGACATATAGACCGCCGCGTCCGCCTTCTGGAGTGAGCTTGTCTAAGAAATCATCAAATGATTCTTCTGGTAAAAATACAGATTCTAAAATCTCTGCCATACTCTTTTCGTCATCGGTCAGCTTATCTTCGGCCTCTTTATATTTTTCTTTAACCTTGTCTTCTATACGATCGTATTCATCTTTAACCTGATCTTCTACACGGTCATACTCTTCTTTGATCTTATCGCTATCACTGCCGCAAGCACTCAGCGTTAGGCCGAGCATACTAACGGTTAATAAAGACAATACTAGTTTGGGTGCGCTCATAAACGAGTCCTGATGATTAAAATATGACGGTTATAAAAAAGTAGAATATTGCTGTTGGGTATATAGTTTTTATTTGGGCTGATAAATATAGCAAAATTTAAAAGGCAAACGCATGGATAAGTGTTAATTGATGTCATAGAAAACATACGCAATGGTTACAGTGCAAGATTGTTATTGTCGAATATCAAATTAAGCGTTTCTGCCATATCGATGATGGCCTGCCAGTGTTTGGGTTCTAGAGGAATAACGGTTAACTGCTGACAGCCTTTCCTAAGCAGCAATGAGTCCTCAAGTGCGGGCAAAAACTTGAGCTCTAATAATGGTAAGACCTCTATAAATGCCTGCTCAAAGGTGACATCTACCATGTACCATCGTGGCTCATCTTCGGTGGCGATAGGGTCGTAGTGACGATGTTCCGGATGAAACTGGGTGGGGTCGGGATAGCCTGCTTGACTGATCGTCATAATGCCAGCAACGCCAGAAGGCTTAGCGCTAGAGTGATAAAAGAACACCTTATCACCGACTTGCATGTCATCGCGCATAAAATTACGGGCACGATAGTTGCGCACGCCATCCCAACCTTCTGTGCCTAAACGCTGCAAATCCTGAATACTAAAAAACTTTGGGTTTGATTTCATAAGCCAATAGGCCATATCTTGTATTCCTTTATTGGTATAGTCAGTTCAGAATAAAATCGATATATTGCCAGTTAGGTGTGACTAGTATAAATTTTCCTTGCTTGCTGCTATTACAGAGGCGACGAAAAATTCATCCCAGTCACACTGCCTCTTTTTTAAAGTGAATCTACTATAGCGGTGGTTTCTTAGTGACAGATTTTTATCAGTAACGATTATATTGCCTGTCAGACACCAGTATTAACATAGATTTTGTGAGTGGTTTTGTGAGTTATTTTGTTGTCACGATGCTTTTCATTGAGGCCTCTAACCGTTATCCTAGCGATACTTTTTATAGCTATAGTCAATCCTACATACCAAGTAAGACTAATGCCTTCGATTTTACCAATAGCGATGCTCATATGACTGATATAAACGTGATGAATATTCCGTTAGCACTTTACATTCACATTCCATGGTGTGTAAAGAAGTGCCCTTATTGCGACTTTAATTCGCATGAGCTGCCAGTAGACAGTCAGCTATCGATGTATGACGAATATGTCGATGCTTTGTTATTGGATGCTCAAATGCAGCAGTCGTTGACTCAAGGGCGTGAAATTGGCTCGATATTTATTGGTGGTGGGACGCCGTCGCTGCTGCCGATTGCGCAGTATCAGCGTTTATTTGCTGGCTTGCGTGCGTGTTTTATATTTGCAGATGATATTGAAGTTACGATGGAGGCCAATCCGGGTACGCTTGAACACGCGCCATTTGCTCAGTATCTGGATGTCGGTATCAATCGCTTGTCAATTGGTGTGCAAAGCTTCGCTGCGGATAAGCTCAAAACCCTCGGGCGCATACACGATCCCAAGCAAGCATTATCAGCGATTAAGGCGGCACGGAGTGCTGGGTTTGAGCGCGTCAATGTCGACTTGATGCATGGCTTGCCGCAGCAAAGCTTGACTGAAGCACTGAACGATATTCAAACCGCGCATAATGCTGGCGCGACCCATATCTCTTGGTATCAGCTAACGATTGAGCCTAACACGGTGTTTTATCGCAGTCAGCCCATTTTGCCAGATGAGGACAGCCTCGCTGATATTGAGCAAGCCGGTCAGGCATTGCTACAGCAATTGGGCTATGACAATTATGAAGTGTCGGCATGGTCTGGTGCTTCCGATAAGCCGTGCCGCCACAATGTCAATTATTGGCAGTTTGGTGATTATTTGGCGATTGGCGCGGGTGCTCATGGCAAGGTGACTGTTGATAAGAATGAATTAGATGATAACAATAAGTCAGATGATAATAAGCAATCAGGTGATCACGCATCATTATTAAGTGAGAGCACGCTCAAGTCATTAGAAAGACATGAAGGGTTAGACAGTGAGTTATTAGCAAAATCAGGTATTTATCGCTTTAGTAAGTCACGTTTACCTAAGGATTATGTCGACTATCAAGATATAACTGAGACATCTCATGACAGCCAACATTTCCCAAAAATGATTGGTTGGCAACAGATTGCTAGTGATGAGCTGATCAGCGAATTCATGCTCAATGCACTACGTTTACATGCTGGGGTGTCGTGGGCACTGTTTGAGGATCGAACAGGACTTTGCTATGACAGTGTCGCTGGGCAAGTAGATAAGCCAGTCAAGCAGGGCTTACTCGTAGATGATCGTCAGCAGCTAAAGCCAACAGTATTAGGCAGCAGGTATCTAAACCAAATATTAAGAGCGTTCTTATAACAGGACTTTGCTCGTTTTAAAGATGCTGCAAAATGATTGCTCAACAAGATAAAGTATGGAAACAAAAAAAGGCTTACCAAATAAATGGTAAGCCTTTTAAAAACAAGTCTAATGAATTAATAATTAGATTTTGTTTTGAACTTCTTGGGCGCCGCCAGTTACAGCATCGCCAGCGCTAGATACGTCTTGACCTAGACCTTTAAAAGTGTTGCAACCAGTTAATACAAACATAGCCGTCAAAGATGCAATGATTAATTTTTTCATAATAATTCCTCAAAATAAATGGGTGGTTATACAGAACAATAGTAAGGCTAAGCAGCTTGCTTAAGCCTCACTGAAGGATTACAGGATACGATAACAATGTGTTTATATTATCTCGCAATCCAGTAGAGCCATCATAAAGAAAGTTAAAATCTGTGCCCAGTATCAAAATGTAATTTTTGCCAGTAAACTGTAACTTTTAATTACGCTTGATATATATATTCTATTCAAGATAGTTTTCATATAAAGACAACGAGCGAGTCTACTAACAACAGTAGACTAAGCCAGCCTGACACCAAGTTCTATTGATATAAAATTTGCTAGAGAATTAAAATAATGATATTCAGACAATTGATGGAGTGATAATGACTATTCATATCGTGCTGGTAGCACCCAAAATGCCCAGTAATACTGGCAATATTATTCGTTTATGTGCCAATAGTGGGGCGCAATTGCATTTAGTGAAGCCTTTAGGATTTGAGCTGGACGATAAAAAGCTACGCCGTGCAGGGTTGGATTACCATGAGTATGCTCATCTGCAGGTACATGACGATTGGGCAGCTGCTAGGCAAGCGCTCATAGCATCGGACTGTCATGTCATCACAGCATTGACTACCAAGCTGAGTAAGCCATTTTATGATTATAATTTTAGTGGGCAGGTCACTGGTGATGATGGTGAAAAAAGTGCGCTGACATCGCCACCTAACATCGCCCTAGTCTTCGGCTCTGAGACAGCAGGGCTGGCAGATGACATTCGTGAAAGTATTGGTGCCGATCATTGGTTACGCTTGCCCATGCTGGCAGATTCACGCAGTTTGAATCTGTCCAATAGTGTGGCGATATGTCTGTATGAGATATGGCGTCAGCAGGGTTTTGTGGGTGATGAAGGGCGCAGTGTTGGTTATGACACTCTGACAGTATATGACCCTAAATAGCGGTTGATATACTTATTGATTCTGATTGGAAGTCATGTTTTAAACGTCCAAATTTGGATAGCAATCAGTGTGACTCTATAAACAAAGTGTGACTCTATAAACAATTAGGCGGTTTGGGCAATCCAGCGAGACGATTGACGTGACGCGCGACCAATCCCGTATTAAACAACTGCTGCAACTTTTGATTGCTTATATCCTGCTCAGGCAGGGTTTTCTGTAGCCATTTAATGAGCGGACGCGTGGCAGGTGCGTGATTGAATTTGACAAAAAAGGCGCGCACCTGTTGTAGGATTTCTAGATGTTCAGCAATCAAGTTGATATCCAGTGTATTTGCCAGCTGCTGCGCAATCGCAGGCGACCAAATAGTGTGATCACATAAATGACCGTCTTGATCTAAGGCGATATCAGTTGTCGCCATCGTAGTAGGCATAGGTATAGGCATAGTCATAATGCAGTGGTCACCACTTTATCAAATTGGCTGTCTTGAGTCAGCTCGATCCATTCTTCATCCGTTAAAATACGGGTCAATTTGCTCTCTAAATTTAGCTTACTAGTGGTATTTTCTGTTAACTGCGCTATATCATCTGCTAATGCATAAATACCTGCAATGCCATCTATCTCACTGTCATTCAAATAAGCATTGAGCCAGTCAATAAAAGCGATAGTTGTGCCTAGTAGTAGAATGCTGTCGCCTGTGTGCCAAGTGCGTGATATCTCTTCTGTGCTGCGTCTGAGCTTGTCCATGCTGCTATGTAATTGATATAAAGTTGCCATAAAAGTGTCCGATTACGTGCTTTGTTATTTTATAAGTCTAAATTCTGTAGCGATTTAAAAGGTCAGGATTTGCTCAAAGTCTTGTGAGTTGATGACCTCTGGCACTAGTGTAAGCTGTGATGCCAGATCTGTCGGCAACATACCAGTGACCCAGCCACTGAATACATCCTCAGGTAGCCAAGCGGCGGGCATGTCATACAGCTCAAGCGACTGAATCATGCCATGCAGCCGCGAGTCAGATTGCATCAATAAGCCAAAGACCGGCGCATCTAAGAACAGTTGAACCTCATGACCAAATGTGGCTAGGGTTAGCGCAAGCGCACAACCTTCATAGCTTGCCATTTCTGTTGGTGTACGCAGCTGAATCAATAATTTCATGGTTTATTCCAAAAGTTGTTTGTCACAAGCAGTCGTCGTCAAAGCAGTCGCTGTTAATAATGCGCTGCTAGAATTGTATGAGGCGACAGTTGCTTTGCATCATCATTGCCAGCTCGCTGAGTCCCACTAACGTAAACCCTGTTGCCAAATTGTCACCGTCAAGCCGATGGCGAGTACCGTTTTCGCTATCACTAATCCCACGACTGAGTGCAGTGCTGACACAGACGGGCAAGGGCAACTGATAATGGTCAGCCAAAGACTGCCACTCTTTGGTCAAGTCTAGTTGATCGGCTGATTGCCAACGCAATCGATTGGCTATATGTGCCGAGTCCCCATAAAAGAAGACATTGAGCAGTGGTTGTTCAGTGGTAGCATTATCGCTGCTGCCTGTACTATCATTGTCATTATCATCAATATCATGATTATTGGTTGCGCTCTTTAGGTAAGCGCGTGCGTAACGTAACGCCAAGTGTGCCAATGGATGACTAGGGTCAGCAGTAATCAGTAATAATGGGGTAGTGGTCGTCATAAGGCGCAGTATCACATATTATAAATAAGAGTTTAAAAAGTACGGCCAAGTTGCTATAAATGCTTTGTATAAATTAGTTTGAACGACATTATTATAGCGTCTGCGTGCAAATTTGCATGACAGAAAACGGAGTTTATACTGATAATGCGACATACAGCGGATCATACTGTCACATCTAGGGCGTGTCATCATTTTAAGACCACTAAATGTATCCATGTGCTAATTGATGACATGCCCTAATATCGTTATATCATAAAAGAGAGGTGAGTCGTCTCTATCAAAGATGTTTATGCTAACATAAAGCGCCGCAAACCAAATAGAGTCACTGTTATTTAACGTGGTTTTATCTCAAGTGTAGGCACACTGAGTATTATTATTTGATGCTGTGACTGCCTCGTAAGAAAAAACAATAAACTTATGAGCTAGGTTCACGTAGTCTTACCATTCTATGTAAGGAGTTTTCATCACTATGTTACCTGCTATGCCCTCACGTGTGAACAATGGTACAGATTATCAGCCTACCGTAGAACAGCTTCAAGTATTGCAAACGGCAAGTGAGTTTGCTTATCAGATTTGGCAGCGCCGAAGTGCATCGTGTCAGACGTTTTTACGCAGTTATCCTCTTGATCATACCTTAACACGTCAGCAAATTGATGATCTGATCCAAGATTACACGCTAGATGAAAATTACCAACTTGCTGATGAAGCCAAGGTCATGAGTGGCCTCCGAAACTTACGGATGCTATTGATGATGCGCTGGATTTGGCAAGATGCCCTAGGCATGATTGCCCTCGAGCAATTAACCGATGAGTTATCTGAGTTTGCGGATGGTTGTATTTCATTTGCCAAGGAGTATACCTATCAGCACTTAGTTGCTAAGTACGGTGAACCAACCTTTGTCAATGAGCTAGGCAATGTGCAGATCGATGATATGGCAATCATGGCCATGGGTAAGCTTGGTGCTCATGAGTTAAATCTATCGAGCGATATTGACTTAATATTTGTGCATCAAGCGCGCGGTGAGACCAATGGTAACAAAGCGAAGGGCACTCGTAGTATAGACAACAAGCGTTTTATGACTCGGCTTGGTCAAGGGATTATTAAACTACTGGATAATAAAACGGCAGATGGTTTTGTCTTTCGGGTAGACATGCGCTTGCGCCCATGGGGTGATGGAAGTGATTTGGCCATTCACCTTTCTGCTCTACAAAAGTATTTTGCCTTGCATGGACGTGCTTGGGAGCGTTTTGCTTGGCTAAAAGCACGTGTGGTTGGGCAGATAGAGCCGCCATTTTATGATGAGATTCAGGCACTGATTAAACCGTTTGTCTTTCGCTATTATGTTGACTACAGTGCTTTTTCGGCATTGAGGGAGATGAAGTCGCTTATTCAAAACCAAGTGGCACAGCGTGAAGACTTAGATAATATTAAGCTGGGTGCGGGCGGCATAAGAGACATTGAATTCATTGTACAAGCTTTTCAGTTGATCTATGGCGGCAGGCATCCACAGCTACAAATAAAACCTTGCCTACAAGCCATGCAAGTATTACGTGAGATTGGCTATCTAGAGCAATCAACCTATGAGGGGTTACAAGCCGCGTATCGGTTCTTGCGCCGCTTGGAACACGGTATTCAAGCGATCAATGATCAGCAGACTCAGCGACTACCACATGACCCTTATTGGCAGCATAATCTAGCGATAACGTTAGAGTTTGATGACTGGCAAGCATTACTAACCCAGCTCAATCATCATCGAGACAATGTCAATGACCCGTTTGAACGTATGGTGACTGAGCGCCAAGTACCTGATAATGACGATACCGATTTAGAGCCAGAACATTTAGAAGAGCAGATTGCGCGCTTAGACGAAGTATTAACAAAAGGCAATCGTGAGTTATTACAGAAATTTTGGCAGTCAAAAATGGTCGCTAACTTGAGTGATGAGGCCAGAGAGCGCTTGGATGATGCTTATCCTGTGATTGTCCATGCGCTACTTGCTCATCAAGAACAGCAGCAGCTGGCCAATACTGCTTTGCCACGACTGATTTCATTACTTGAGGCCATTTGTCGTCGTTCTATCTACTTGGTCATGATTGCAGAAAATCCCAATGCCACCATTGAGCTGATACCGATGCTATCAGCCAGTCCTTGGATCGCAAAAGAGCTGGCGCAGTATCCTGTGTTGTTGGATACTTTTTTGCAGCAGCGCTATCGCCATTTGCCAGATAAGCGTGAGCTACGTGATATTTTGCGTCAGCAGTTATTGCGCGTCGAGCCTAACGATGAAGAAGAGCTACTAAGCGTTTTGCGACTGTTCAAAAAGAACCAAGTATTGGCTGTCGCGGCTAGTGATGTATTGGCTGAACGTCCGATAATGAAAGTATCGGACTCATTGACATATATTGCTGAAGTAGTACTAGAAGCAGCGCTAGAGCGCGCCTTTGCTGAGATCGTCAACCGTTATGGTTATCCCATTGGCCAAGATGGTGATCCGGTCACTGAAGCGGACTGCGGCTTTGCGATTATCGGTTATGGCAAGCTTGGCGGGTTAGAATTGTCATATTCTTCAGACTTGGACTTGGTTTTCTTACATAAAATAAAAGAGCAAGGCATGACCACTGGCGAGAAGTCAGTAAGTGGGATGAAGTTTGCCGCACGTCTGGTGCAAAAGCTAATGAATTATCTCAATACTCAAACACGTGATGGTAGGGCATATGAGATTGATATGCGCCTGCGGCCGTCAGGTAATGCTGGCATGATGGTTGTGTCATATCATGCCTTTGAAACCTATCAGATGGATAGAGCGTGGTCATGGGAGCATCAAGCACTGGTGCGTGCTCGAGCGATTTGCGGCGACAGGCGAGTGACGGCACGCTTTTGTGATATTCGCCGGGAGGTATTGGCACTGCCGCGCACGTTAGATCAGGTGCGTAGTGAAGTCACTAGTATGCGTATAAAAATGCAAAAGCATTTGGGCACCAATCAATGGCAGCAACAGGCCGGTAAGTTTCATCTCAAGCAAGATGCAGGCGGTATTGTCGATATTGAATTCTTGGCACAGTTCGCGGTACTGGCCTATTCGCATGAATACCCAAGCTTGACTAAGTGGAGTGACAACGTGCGTATTTTTGAAGAGGTTGCTTTGCTTGGTATTTGGCAATCTCAAGTATGTCAGGAGTTGACCGATGCCTATCTAAGGATACGCGCTGCCACCCATCAGTTAGCATTATCAGAGCAGTCATTACTCGTTGATGAGTCGCTATGGCAAGAGACGCGAGCATTAGTACAAGCGCAGTGGCAACACCTTATGGGTGTAGAATCAGCACAGCAAAAATAATAGTAACTTCTTTACTTATCGTCTGCTCATAATAAGGCAATGTGCTCAAATTCAATATTTTAATATCAACAAGAGCCACCTAAGCACAAACTAAAACCTTGCATTTGCCAGCATGGCCAATGATATAATCGGTCGCACATTATCATAACACTGTCAGTCGTTGGTCATAATAATGCTGTGTTTTAAGCAATAAAAATTGACGCTGTAGTGTTATCATACGATGTTGATCAATACTGTTAGGGTCTGTTGAATATTCAAATATTAGGACTGCTGATCGCTAAAATCGTCCTAAACTAGGCGTAAACCGACGATAATGTCGAGACCTTAGCTAGGTTTACAACAACGTTTGGGGTGATTTTAGCATCAGCCTTTCAGGGCAAGGCTATTTTTTGCCAATACATGGCGAAATTGTCTACCCTAGA
>NZ_AHVZ01000035.1:0-2111 GCF_000247495.1 Psychrobacter sp. PAMC 21119
CTGGCACATCTGGCAAGGGGTGCGGGTGAATAACGTCCTCAGTCCTCGTCTACCATCACAGGTGATGCTTTGTATATCTACGCCTAACGATACTAGATGATCAATCCCTTGCTTATAAGCACTATTGGTTTCATGACTGACTATCGCATATTAAGAACGGTTCTAGTGGTGTTGTCCATAGAGACCATTAAACCAAACTTGCGACCAAAGTAAGTGGTGTCCATGATGATATTAGCAGTCTTAGGACGTTTAACTGGATACTCAATACTGATTTTATCTAAGCGTCTTTGAATGGTTTTAAGACTACAGTGATATTTATCCGCCAGTTGTTGGTAGGTCTGTTTTCCTTGCGTATATTCAGTCCAAAGCGTTCGGTTATTAAGTCTTTTGCCACCTAAAAACTGCCGCCTGCAAGCTAGACATTGATACTGCTGTTTGCCAAGCTTACGTCCATTCTTCTTGGTGTGTTTATCACTACAAAAAGGGCAGTTTTTTGATTCATGGCGTTGATTCCTTGGAAATATAGACAGTATATAGCGTTAGACCCTACGTCAGCATGAAAAATGTCCATTACACCTCGTTTTCAAAATGAGGACACCCCCTAAAAAAGCACATAATTTTGTAAGTTAAAGCATAAAAAAATCCCGTTTGACAATAATTATGTCAAACGGGATTTTTGCTGAGTGGCTTAATAATGATTCATTATGGCCAATCGCCATTAACGGTTAGGCAATACATCTTTTACCATGTCACGTAGACTGTATAACGCAGTGACTGTGCTATCCCAATCTAGGCAACCATCGGTGATAGATTTACCATACTCAAGCTGGCTCAAATCAGCAGTAAGCTTTTGGCTGCCGCCTTTTAGGTG
The DNA here is from genome assembly GCF_000247495.1 of Psychrobacter sp. PAMC 21119. NCBI lineage: Bacteria > Pseudomonadati > Pseudomonadota > Gammaproteobacteria > Moraxellales > Moraxellaceae > Psychrobacter > Psychrobacter sp. PAMC 21119. The sequence goes on from NZ_AHVZ01000035.1 coordinate 872, forward strand.
ACTCTCAATCATCATACCGATAATGGATTTGTTACCATTTTGAATTTGCTCAGCGACGTTATTAATAACCATCGGCTGCAAGTACGGATCTTTACCTGAGTTGGCATGGCTTGAGTCAATCATAATCTTGCTATTGGTTTTGCCTTTTGCCAGCTCGTTTTCCACTTGCGCAACGGCTGTCTCATCATAGTTAGGCTTGCCATTACCACCGCGAAGTACCACGTGGGCGTAAGGGTTGCCTTTAGATTTGATGATAGAGACTTTGCCATCTGATGATAGCCCTAAGAAGCTATGGCCTTCTTTAACCGCTTGCATGGCGTTAACTGCGACTGTCATACCGCCGTCCGTACCATTTTTGAAGCCAACTGGGCATGATAAGCCAGAGCTCATTTCGCGATGCGTTTGGCTTTCAGTGGTACGAGCGCCAATTGCTGACCAGCTGATCAAATCTTGCATGTACTGCGGGGTATTTGGATCCAATGCTTCAGTCGCGCAAGGTAAGCCTTTCTCATTCAAATCAAGCAGTAACTTACGAGCGGTACGCAGACCCTTTTCGATATCAAAGCTGTCATTCATGTCAGGGTCGTTGATCATACCCTTCCAGCCGACCGTGGTACGTGGTTTTTCAAAATACACGCGCATCACAACAAATATGCTGTCTTCGATCTCTTTTGCCAATATAGCTAAGCGATCGGCATATTCGTGGGCGGCTTTGATATCGTGGATAGAGCAGGGGCCAATGACTACAAACAGACGCTTGTCTTTACCGTCCAAAATATCTTGGATAGTGTTACGACCTTTTAAAACGGTTTTGTAGGCTTCTTCTGATAAAGGCAGCTCAGTTTTTAGCTCATCAGGAGTGATCAAGGGAATAAATTTTTCAATATTCACGTCGTCAATATCTGCATTATGGGTAGCTGTAGTTGTCATGATTATATATCGTCTAGCTGATTTATAGGAATAATCATTATGAGGACAAAAGTGCTGGTTGACAAGGGCAGTCGTGCAGTTAATTGACTGATAACTGGAATGTCCAAACCAAAACTTAGTTATACTTGTATACACTTAGCGCTATATTTGAATTTTCAAATGCACGTTTAGCCTTTCGTTTTTCCGTCTACTAGGGTCTATTGAACATTCAAATGTGGAACTGGCAGCGGCTATTTTTTAGACAATACGCAGTGAAATTTTTGACGCCTAGTCATTCTAGGGTAGACAATTTCGCCATGTATTGGCAAAA
>NZ_AHVZ01000034.1:0-61948 GCF_000247495.1 Psychrobacter sp. PAMC 21119
CCCCTGTGTGCCTTGGCAGTCTCAGCTTTCACAGTTGGGTGACACAACTCCTATCCCCTGTGTGCCTTGGCAGTCTCAGTGTTATTGTCATGGACAATGCCACCTTCCACAAACGGCTTGATACCAAAGTACTTCTTGAAGAGGCAGGACATACTATTTTATGGCTGCCTCCATATAGTCCAGACCTAAATCCTATCGAGCAGATGTGGGCTTGGGTGAAAAGAAAACGTAAGGATTGGCAAATAGATTGTATAGATACGCTGTTCTTTTATTTTCTTTGGATCTGTGATTGCTTTACTTTGCCTTGACTATATATCCATAAGCTGGTATTTAATGAGCAGCAATTACTATTTATTGAATAGTAATAGGATTTGGACAAGCGTTAAAAATTCAAAAATAAACTAGAAGTAGCATTGAAAAATCGCCTAAATAACCTCAAATTGGGCAGTCAAAGCCGAATATTGCAGGGCAGTTTATACTGTTCTCTTGTGCCGGCTTTCCCTATTTATTAGCTTTATGCGTTTTCACTTTATTCATTCACTCTTATAAGGACGTCTTATGAAACGTCGTACTCTTTTAGCCCTTGCCGCCAGCACTATGTTCCTTGCCGCTTGTGGTCAATCTACTACCAACGAAGCCGATACCACGGCAACTGATAGCGCTGCAACAGGCGGTTCTGATTTGCTACAGCGTATCAATAATGGCGGCACCATCAACGTCGGTACAGAGGGTACTTATCCTCCGTTCACGTATCATGATGAGAGTGGCAAACTAACGGGTTATGATGTCGAAGTGACGCGCGCAGTGGCGGAAAAACTGGGCGTAGAGGTTGAATTCAAAGAAACCCAGTGGGATGCGATGCTGGCAGGTTTGGATTCAAAACGCTTTGATATGGTGGCCAACCAAGTCAGCTTGACGACGCCTGAGCGCTTAGCTAAGTACGATAAGGCTCAAGCTTATAGCTGGTCGGGTGCGGTTGTATTGGCACCAACGGACGATAATCGTTATAGCTCGTGGGAAGGTCTAAAAGGTCTACGTACGGCGCAATCACTCAGCAGTAACTATGGTGAACTTGCAGAGCGTTACGGTGCAGAGATTGTCCCTGTGGATGGTATGGCGCAAGCAATCCAGTTGGTCAAACAAGACCGTGCTGACTTTACGATGAATGATAACCTTGCAATATTAGATTATCTAAAAAAATTCCCAGACAGCGCGCTTGAGATTAAATTGGTTGCTCCTGCTAGCGAGCAGACTGGTTCAGGATTAGTCTTGATTAAAGGCGATGATGCTGTCGTAGCAAAATTAAATGAAGCAATGGCTGAGCTACAAGCTGATGGTACGTTGACCAAGCTTAGTCAAGATTTCTTCGGTGCTGATATAAGTCAACAAAAATAATGCTAGCTTCTATAACCTCATGGATAGCTGAATTGCTGGCACTGTTGCCATTCATGGATCCGGATCGGGCGCAGATTGTCATCAATTCATTTTGGCCAATGCTCAAAGGCGGTATCTATTATTCGATACCGCTAGCGTTGATCTCATTTGCGATTGGTATGGCGATTGCGTTGACAGTGGCGCTGATTCGTATCATTCCGCGTGCCAGCTGGTCCCATGAGATTGTCTACAGGCTTGCTCGTATTTATGTGTCTGCGATTCGCGGTACACCGATGCTGGTACAGTTGTTTATCATCTTTTACGGACTGCCTAGTGTTGGACTGAAACTTGATCCGTTTCCTTCCGCGATTATTGCCTTTTCGCTCAATATTGGTGCTTACGCGTCGGAGACGGTGCGTGCCTCTATTTTGTCCATCCCAAAAGGACAGTGGGAAGCAGGATCGACTGTTGGCTTGACGTATCTACAGACTTTCCGCCATGTTATTTTACCGCAAGCACTACGAGTGTCGGTGCCGCCGTTGTCTAATACCTTTATCAGTTTGGTAAAAGACACGTCGCTTGCGTCATTGGTGCTCGTCACTGAGCTGTTTAAACAAGCGCAGATTATCACGGCTCGTAACTATGAGTTTATGCTGGTCTATACAGAGGCAGCGGTGATTTATTGGGGTATTTGTTTATTCTTGACCTTTATCCAAGGCAAGCTTGAAACTAGGCTCGATCGTTACGTGGCGAAATAGCGCCAGATAGCAATAGGTTAGTATGACATTGCTTACTGGCCTATTGCAGGATAGCTTTAGCATCATCAGCACAACAGGAACCTTTATGATTCAAGTCACCAATATTCACAAAGCCTTTGGTAGCAATCAAGTGCTCAAAGGCATTGATTTGACCATCGAAAAAGGCAAAGTGGTCGTGATATTAGGACCATCTGGGTCAGGTAAAACGACTTTTTTACGTTGTCTTAATGCGCTGGAAATTCCAGATCAAGGCGTGATTGCCTTTGACGATGACAGCCTTACGGTCGATTTTGCCACTAAACCTAAGAAAAAAACCTTGCTCGCACTGCAACGTAAGTCAGGTATGGTTTTTCAGTCTTATAATTTGTTTCCACATAAGACAGCCATTGAAAACTTAATGCTTGGACCAACAGTGGTGCAAGGACAAAGTAAAGCGCAAGCCCGCGAGCAGGCAGTGGTCTTGCTGGAGAAGGTTGGTCTGTCAGATAAAGCCGATCTGTATCCGTTTCAGCTATCTGGTGGTCAACAGCAGCGTATTGGTATTGCTCGTGCGTTAGCTATCGAACCGTCGTTATTGTTATTCGATGAGCCAACGTCTGCGCTTGATCCAGAGCTGGTACAAGACGTCCTTGAAACTATGAAACAACTGGCGTCTGAAGGCTGGACGATGGTCGTAGTCACGCATGAGATTAATTTTGCCCGTGATGTCGCCGATCATGTGGTTTTAATCGAAGATGGTGTTGTCGTCGAAGAAGGCAGTGCCAAGCAGTTGTTTGAGGATTCAAAGCATCCTCGTACGCAAGCATTTTTACAGCGTATTGATCAGAAGTAGGCTTGAGATAATTCAACAGACCCTAGTTCTTCTTATCGTAAAGTGTTCGTCTTTAAGCGATGAAACCAAAAAGCCCCAATCATGATGTCATGGTTGGGGCTTTTTTATAGAAACGGATAGAATGTATTTTAAATGAGCAAGCAAGAAAAATTGATATCAGCAGTCCTAATATTTGAATGTTCAACAGACCCTATATCTTTTGCCGTTGTTTTAACCAACGAGGTACGCGCGTAGCAGTACCGTTCAACACCGCATTTAATAAAGCCGCGAGCAAAATAAGCGCCACGCCCAGATATTGAATCCAAGACAAAGATTGATGTAGTAACAGCACTGCAAGGGCAATCGCAGTCAACGGTTCAAAAATCGTAAAGACTGATGCGCGAGTGGCGGGTAATTTTTCTAACGCTTTCATGTATAGCCCGAAAGGCACCACGGTACCTAATAACGACAACCCTAAAACATAACCCCAAGTCAGTAAAGGTAAAGTGAGTAGCTGCTCATAGGTATTATAGGTGTCAGGCAAGAATAGTAGTACACCAGCACTAATGATAATGGAGGTAAAGAATACCAAAGGGGCAGGGTGAGCATCGTGCATCGCGCGCTTGCCCAACACACCATATAAGGAGTAGCACATTCCTGCTGACAAGCCGAGTAAAATACCCCAGTTGACTTGCGCTTGCTCGCCCAGCATCGTTAAGCCGACACCAAACACCGCCATTAATGCCAGCAAGACTGATTTGCGAGTAATGGACTCACTAAGTAAGAATTTTGAAAATAATAAGCTAAAAACGGGTGCGGTATATAGCAAGGCGACAGCAGGGCCAGCACCGACGTAAATCACCGCAAAAAAATAGCATAACGACATACCAAGCACACCTATTAAAGACTGGAGCGCCAGTCCGAGCCACTGCTTCGCACGCAGTTTAATCAGGTGTGGCCACAGTTTTGGTAGCATGGCTAAAATGATAAATGCCGCCGTGACGATGCGTAATATGGTCACTTGCCAGCCGCTAAAGCCAATCTGATTGAGATAGGTGGAAAATATGCCCAACGTGCCCCAGCAGACAGCTGCCGTAATGATTTGGATAGTGCCTATCCATGATTGCCGCGCTGACATGACGCTATCGGTGTTTGCCATATTATTTTCTTCTTATTATCTAAGTGACACAAGGTTTTGTAAGATTGCCAGCGACTCAAGTCAAGCGCCTGAGCAATACTGAAAGTCGCGCAAATAACAAAAGACAACCTGATGAAAGGCTGTCTTTTGTTTGTTTTTTAGTCTATCACTAAAAGAGAAGAAATGGCTACTAGGGCGTACCCTAAATTTAATCAATCCACAAAAACCACGCTTGTTCTCGGGTATCATTTTGCTGAATAAAGCACACTTTTTCAGCTTGGGTTCTTGGTTGATGTTTGACGTCGGCACCACAGTCTTTTGAACGCTGCTTTATCCATTGTAGCTGCTCTTGTTTTAAATCGTCTGCCATCTGTTTGCCATATAGCCGTCTGACCGCCTGCCGTGTATTAGTGTAGCTACTATTTAATGCTTGGTCAGATGTTTTATACATCGTATCAATTAGTTTGGCTTGCGAGACCAATGGCAAATACGTGCGGTTTTCTGTGTAGAGAAAAGTATCGCTATCGGTTGTCCAGTTACTGGTTATGTATAGCTCATTATTTAAGGGATCTATAAGTCCGTTGAAGTCTTCACCCTTGAAAGTATAGCCCTGAAACCCACAAGGGGTCACGCCATCTTTGCATAAGCTATGCTTGGTCTTAGCAGGATAAAGCTTAATGGCATATGGTGATTTATCCAGTCTTTCATTGAGCAGTTTCGTTTGCAATAACTGTCCTAAATCTGGAGCGACCAATAGCATGTCATCGCAAGTCACATGCCCTTCTGTGCAGCCTTCATAGAGGTTCAAACGTTGACCTTGGATGTCCATACCTAATATAAATGTTGCTTCTAAAGGTGCTACGGCTGAGCTAAAAGAAGCGGCTAACATTAGGCCAGAGAACAGTGTGATACGTCTGAGTGAGCAAGCTGCAATTAAGGACATGACAAACATAATGGGTTTATACCTGCATTAAAAAATTACTCAATAGACGCTTAGCACCTTCAGTGGCAAATGACTCAGGGTGAAACTGTACGCCTTGAATTGGATAATCTTTATGCGCCAATCCCATAATCTCATCACCGGTCAATGCGGATTCATCAAAGCTCAAATCCGCACGGCTGTCATTGGCGACCACAGATGTGATCGTAAGGCAGCTTGGTATGGTATCGGCTTTTACGATCAGTGAGTGATAACGCATAATCTCAAGCTCTTGCGGCAAGCCTTGATAGATACCTAAACCATTATGGCGAATCGATGAGACTTTACCATGCATCGGTACGCTGGCACGCACCACATCACCACCGAACACATGAGCGATACCTTGCATACCCAAGCAGACGCCTAGTAGTGGGACGGTTTTACCCAGTGTCTCGATGACCTCGCTACAGATACCAAAGTACGCTGGATCATCAGGGGAGCCAGGGCCAGGTGAAATGATGATTCTATCCAGATTCATCGCTTGCACATCTGCTAAGGTAATCTCATTGTTACGTTTAACGATGACGCTGGCTTCTTTATCACTGTCTAAGGTTTGCAAAATCTCGCCCACATATTGGTAGAGATTGAAGGTAAACGAGTCGTAGTTATCAATAATTAAAACATTCATGGGTCATAAACTCTTTAATAAAATATAGTCAATTTACGCAGTACGTTTGGTATCAGTTATGATTACATAAAGCTGTCTAATACAACTTTCATCGCAGACAGTTTACGCTGAATCTCTAAGTATTCATCGGCTGGGTTTGAGTCATAAACGTTGCCACCACAAGTTTGGGCATAGGCAGACTCACCACTGATAAATAGGCTACGAATAGGAATGGCAAAGATACAATCACCATTAAAATTAAACGACCCTAATGCACCGCCATAAGCACCGCGTCCGTCTGGCTCTAGCTCATTAATCACTTTGATGGCTTCTACTTTAGGCGCGCCTGATAATGTGCCAGCGGGGAAATTGCTAGCAAGGGCACTAAACATATCCTCGTTAGGGTGCAAGATACCGACGATTTCAGAAGAAATGTGCTGTACATGAGAGAAGCGTTTGATATCCATCAGGCTACGTACTTTTACCGTACCAAATCGTGCCACACGGCCGATATCGTTACGATGTAAGTCGACCAGCATATTGTGTTCAGCAATTTCTTTGTCGTCGTTGAGTAGTGCGCGAGCAAGCTTACGGTCTTCGATCACATCGACGCCGCGCTTGGCAGTTCCTGCGAGTGGATAGGTTTCCATTTCACCTTGGCGCAAGCGGAATAGCAACTCAGGGGAAGCACCAATGATGCACTGCTGAGCGAATTTCATAAAATACATGTGCGGTGATGGGTTTACGGCACGCAGCTTTTCATAAATGGGCATCTTGTCACCGGCGATACGATATTTAGACTTAAAGCCTACCTCACACTGAAAAATACGCCCAGCGATGATGTCTTCTTTGACTTGCATGACGACATTGGCATGCTCCTCTTGACTCATACCATCACCTAGGAACTCGACTGTGGGCAGCTCATAGCTAGGAGTTGCCTCATCGAGTAGGGCTTTGATTTGCTCAATACGGTTTTCTTGCTGAGCGGTCGGGTAATAAAAATAGAAGATTTCCCCCGTCATTTTATCTAACGTCAATCCATCTAAATACACGCCAAACTTAAATGGCTCAAAATCTTCGCTGGCTTTTGCATTTAGGCTGGGTTCAAAGAAGTTCACGCAGTCATAACCCAAGTAACCGACCAAACCGCCACTTTGATCGCGAGCGATGACATGCTGCGGCGTTATTTCGCGCAGCAGCTGGTAAGGGTTGTCAGTTTGATAACGGCTGGTTTCAGCGGTTTTATTATCGGTAATGGCAAGCGTAGTGCGGTCTAATGCTGCGATGGTCGTGACAGGATCAAAACCTATCGCATGATGGCGTGAGATATGGCTGTCTTCGCCCAATGATTCGAGCAAATAGCAGGTATCAAAATCGCTCTCGATGCGTTTGAATAACGCAAAGAAATCAATATCTTGCGTGAGCTTAATACGCTTTGGTTTGCTTGGAATATCAATAGGAGCAGGCTTGGTCTGTATGCGAGTAATAGAGGTCATAACAAAGTCCGAAATTCATCAAATGTGTGTCGATTAATAAGTAAGAAAGTAGCAATTAAAAAAGTGGATAGTGCTGAAATAAGTGGCTTAAGAGCGGCTTCTATGAGTGGTCAGCAACGCGCTCACGTCATGGCTTTGCTTGGCCTTGGCACCGCGAGAGACAGTGGCGATACCAACGCCTAGCTGCTCAGAGATATCACGTTGCGTGATGCCGCGATCAAGCAAGTCAAAAATGCGAATACGGTTGGCGATGTCGTGCTGCTCTTTATCTGTCAGCAGTGCGCTGAGCAGCTTGTCGATATCTGAGCTATCAGTACAGTTCGTCAAATGTTTCACTAAGCTATGATAAGGATCGGTAGTCATAATAGGTAATCTTAGCCAAAGAAAGTAGATAAATCGCTCTCAAGCAATTTTTCGCTGAGAACTATCTTGTTTCAGTATTCTAGTACAGTAGTACAAGAAACACAAGTGCTAGACCATATTGTTATTATTGATCAAGACAATCATTAGGGCGTGTCTTCAATTCACTCGATAGTCATCTGAATGGGCTAAAAATGGCTAAATCTTGCCAAACATCGTCAAATAGCTGGTTAATATCCCGATATTATCTGCGCTATTTTTCTTGTTTGACTGCAATTTATCTCATTTTTATCACCATTTTTGAAATGAAGATACGCCTTAATAGTCTCGATAAATGGGTCATTAAAAAGGGCTTAATAATATAACGCAATCAAGGAATAGTTATGAGCATGGACTTTACCGATCAACGTTTATCGTACGAAAAAGGCGCTCTTGACCAGCAGTCGATTCCTACATCACCATTTGAGCTATTAAAAAGTTGGATTAGCGATGCGACCGAGCAAAAAGTGCAAGAGCCTTATGCGATGAGCCTTGCTACTTGCGGGGCAGACAACAAGCCCAGTGTGCGTATTGTATTAATGCGCGAGATTACTGAGACTGGTGTGGTATTTTATACCAACTATGAAAGTGCTAAAGGTCAAGATATCGCTGAGAACCCCAATGCAGAAGTGCTGTTCTTTTGGCATGAGCTTGAGCGGCAAGTCCGTATCAGTGGTAGCATTGCAAAAATAGATGCCAATAAGTCAGCTACGTACTTCCAAAAGCGTCCACACGACAGCCAAGTAGGCGCATGGGTCAGCCAACCACAAAGCGGTGAAGTTGCTAACCGAGAAGTTATGGAACAGACCTTTGACCAGCTACAAGCTGATTATCCCGAAAACAGCCAAGTGCCAACACCAGCGTTTTGGGGTGGCTATGAGATTACGATTCAACAAATTGAATTTTGGCAAGGTCGTGCCAACCGCATGCATGACCGTATTGTGTACACCCAAGATAGCAACGAGGACAAGGCAGGTTGGACAACTAAGCGCTTATTACCTTAGATGTTAAATCAATAGGTATAAGGCTGATAGATGTCAGCTTGTTTTAACGCTAAACAAAAACCCCTTTAAATCCCTTTATACTGGTATTTAAAGGGGTTTTTTATGCAGAGGCGTACTTAATATGCCCCAGTTTTTCGCTTTAATCTAGCTTTTTACTTTGATATTAGTATCTACATCGACAGAGACCGACATACCAGGACGTAATTGAGCAAGCTCAGCCTGATTTTGATCTAAGTCAATGCGCACGGGGATACGCTGGGCAATTTTAATATAGTTGCCAGTCGCAGGGTTTGCCGCGCCTGCGCTAAATTCACTACCAGTCGCTGGTGAGATATTGCTGACATGACCACTGAATTTGGCACCACCAAGCGCGTCAACATGGATAGTTGCAGGTTCACCAACTGCCATATTAGCGACTTGCGTTTCCTTAAAATTCGCGATAATCCAAACGCCTTTAGGAACGACATACATCAGCTGGGTGCCAGCACTAACGTATTGACCTTCTTTGACACTGACCTGACTCAACTGTCCCGCTTCAGGCGCGGTGATGATGGTATTGTCTACATTAATTTGTGCTTGCTTGAGACCTGCTTCAGCATTTTTTATGTTCGCGTCCAAAGAGGAGCGGCTGCCACTGGTTTTTTTGCGGTTCTCACGAGCTGCTTGTAAATTAGCTTCAGCTTGCTGGACGCCTGCCTGTGCTTGCGCAAGTTGTGCTTTTGTATGAGCAACTTCTGCCTTTGATACTGCACCGATAGCATCCAAACCTTGATATCGATTGACATCTTCACGAGCACTTTCGACACTCACTTTGGCACTATATAAGTCAGCTTCACGTGCTTCAATTTGTGCTTGGCTTGATTGAGTATCTTGAGTGTTGCTAGAGCGGTTGGTAACGGCCACTTCTATATTGGCCTGCGCTTGCTCAAGCTGTTGACGGAAGCTACGATCATCAATTTTTATTAGTAAGTCACCCGCTTTTACGTTGGCAAAATCCTGTACGGCTACTTCGGTGACGTAGCCGGATACTTGCGGGCTAATAATGGTGGTTTGTCCTTTTACAAAGGCGTTGTTGGTTTGCTGCACAGTAGGTGTGAAGGGTGGCAGCTTCCATGCATACAAAATCAATGCCACACCAATGACAATCATTACAACCAATAATCCTAAATTCAGATAGGATTTTTTCTTTGGCGACCAGCCAGTAGCCGCTGCGATAGGTTCTTTTGGTGGCATAGGCGTCTCATCATCTGAGCCTTTTTGTATGTCAGTAGCTGGATTTGCCTCAGAGGTATCCGTTTGCTCTCTTATAGGATCTTGGGCAATTTCGGCCTGATTGGTATCGGTATTTGACGCAATACGTGCGTCTGTTATGGGAGCATCAGTTGACGTCTGAGGTGTTTGATTCAGTTCACTGGGTTTCTTTTGGCTCATGACGCGCTCCTAAATGTTTAATTAGCAAATACTTAAACGGTGTGGCGATAAATCAATAAAGTGAAAAATCACTCATGCAATAAAAGGCGTTATTTTGGTTCACGCATTTTTGCAATAACAGCAAGCTCTTTGGCCAGAGGATTGCGTTTGTGATAACGATAGTAAAAATAATTGAGCAATAGCATAGCAGTAGCCACAGTTGATAGAATGGCCATGATAAAAAACAAATCACCATAAGCGTAGACTGTTGCTTGGCGCTGAATACCTTGTAATACTTGGCTCACTGCTCCAACATTCGCTTGTGCTATGTCTGTCGTTTGCTGAGATAATACACTACGAGTACCCGCAATTTGGGCACTGAATGCAGGATCACCCAAATTCAGTGAGCTGACCATATCTGCATAATGCACTTGCGTACGAATGGTTGTAAATGCCTGAATTGCCGCCGCACCTGCCAAGCCGCCCACCGTTTGTGAAATACCAAAAATAACGGAGAAACTAATAATATAGGCAGGACCACTGGCAATCGCACGCAAAAATCCTTCAAAAACCAGAGGCCCCATAAAGTACACCGCGGCAAATGCAATCAAAAATTGGCTGAGATAAAACATGTAAGGTGCAGAATTGATAGACACACCCACATCCATCCAAGAACCCACGGCAATCAATGCCACGGCAAAAATAACGGGTCGACGTAAATCCATCGGATTGGTGCTAAAAATACTAATCACCAAAGCCAACACACTGGCAGCCAATATGACCGCATAAAAAGTAATGAGCTGATCATTACCATAGCCTAAGTTGGCAAGTAATCCTGCCGCACCGACATTTTGCTCAGACAGCAAAATTCGCATGACCGCGCCCGTAATCATAAAAGCGATTATATTGCGGCTACGCATCCAGCGAACTTGTAGCATTGGGTTTTTGCGATGCGTTTCAATCCATAAGGCGATGCTGATTCCCACAATGGCAATCATCAGTGGATAGACAAGCCAAGGCGTCGTCCACCATAAAATCCTACCTTGTACCAAAATGACCGCTAATGCAGCCAGACCGCTCGCAAAAAACCCAAAGCTGAGAAAATCGAGTTTCTCAAACACTTTTTCTGTATTACCTGGTGGTAGCTCTAAGATGTTAATCAGTCCAAAGCAAATCAGCGCCAAACCAAATTGGAATAAAAATAAGTTTTCAAGCTGACCATCGATGGTGAGGTAGGGCGAGATGATGCGTGATAGTGGAATACCGAACTGTACCAAGCCAAAGCCCAATATGAGGCCACTAGTACGTTTGACGGTTGGCATACCTTGCAAGCAATAAAATAAGCCCAATATGGTCATGCCACTGGCCACCATACCGCTAAGTCCCCTTGCGACAATCTCTAGGTAATAGGGCTCGATGCCAATGTTGGGCGTATCTAATAAGTGACTACTGATCAGCCACTGTAGACTCGTGGCGGCTAACAGAAAAAATAGGGTGATTTTACTAAACAGTGACATGCCAAATTGTTGGCGAATTTTGTACAGTAGAACGGTGATACAGGCATTGGTCATATTGTAGCTGACAGATATCCAACCCCCTTCGGCGGGCGTTAACCCCAATTGGCCTTGAATTTGAGTGAGATTTGCGACAAGTAGACCGTTTTGGAAGCTGGCTGTGAGACCAACGAAAATTCCAATCAGTAAATAAAATACTTTACGGCGTGCAGGATGGTCAGGGTTGGCTGGAGAGCCCACCATCATTGGTTGTTCGTGGGGTTTAAACTGGTATTCGTTACTCATGGTCGTATGATGATTTGTGTGAATGAATAGAGTAAGGACATGGTACAGCTCCCCTATGATTGGCGGCGTTAGCTGCGCGTGTCAGTAACTGATCTTAGTACAGTTATTAATGGAATAAAACAACAAAAATAGCCCAAGATAGACTTGGGCTATTTTATCATATTTTTTATTGAGCATTTATTATGAAGCATGTTTACGCTTGCTTTGACTCGTCATGCTCAGCTTCAAGATTCATCGCACGTTGATAGCTATCAAGACTGGCCAGCTTTTCAGCATATTGTTTAATATGTGGATAAGCGTCTAGTTTTTGACGTTGAGCAAGAATGATCAAGTCAAACGACAGCATAAAATCAGCACCGCTCAATTTATCACCCACAATAAACGACTTACCCTCAACTGAGGTGTCTAGATATTTGAACAGTCGGGTTTTTTCTATCTCTATATAACCGTTCAAAAACTCATTGTCATTGATACCTGCTTTTTTGGTAAACAATTCAAGCATCAATGGCAACATCAGCGAGCTTTCAGCAAAGTCAATCCACTGTAGATAATGCCCATAATCGGCGCTATCAGGAGCAGGTCGCAGACGATCTGGCGCAAAGCGTTCGATCAATAGCTCAGTAATGGCCCCTGACTCCGAGTATATTTCACCATCCATTTCAATGACCGGTGATTTACCAAGAGGGTGCACAGCTTTTAAGCTATCAGGTGCCAGATGCGTTTTAGCATCGCGCTGATGACTGACGATCTCATAAGGGACGCCAAGCTCTTCTAAAAGCCATAAAGTACGTAGCGACCGTGATTGGTTGAGATGGTGTAAACGAATCATAATAGTAGCCTTTTTTACTTCGTTAATTGGATCAACCGTTAAGCTTTGCCATTAGACGCTTAGCTGCTTCTTCTGACGATGCTGGGTTTTGACCTGTGATTAACAAGCCGTCTTCTACCACAAACGATTCCCAATCAGCCGCTTTTTCGTAATTACCGCCATTGGCTTTAAGCGCATCTTCTACTAAGAAAGGCACTACATCCGTAAGGCCAACTGCGTCTTCTTCTGAATTGGTAAAACCAGTAACGGTTTTGCCTTTCACTAGGTACTCACCATCAACTTTGACGTTTTTAAGCGCGGCAGGAGAGTGACAAACAAAAGCAACAGGCTTATCTTGTTTTACAAAGGTCTCGATCAGATTGATAGAGTTTTCATCAACTGCCAAATCCCACAATGGGCCGTGACCACCAGGGTAAAAGACTGAATCAAAGTCTTCTGCTTTCATATCAGCCAGTTTTTTGGTGTTGGCTAAATGCTCTTGAGCGTCTTTATCATCTTTAAAACGGGTGGTATCTTTTGTTTGCGCATCTGGTGTGTCGCTACTAGGATCTAGTGGTGGCTGACCACCAGCAGGAGAGGCGATCGTGACATTGGCGCCAGCATCAAGAAAAGCATAGTAAGGTGCGGCAAATTCTTCTAGCCAAAAACCTGTTTTCTTACCAGTATCGCCCAATTTATCGTGTGAAGTTAGTACCATTAAAATATTCATGATTGTCCTTATTTATTATTAACGTTGTTTTTAAATGATTGATGGTTAGCAGCCATCTTTAACCAATCGTACTTAGTCAATAATAGCGATGACTGCCAATAGTATTCATGGTTAAGATGTCATTTTCAGTGGTTGTCTTAACAAATTATGTTGTTAACTCGTTATCTAACCGATTTATTCGACATCAGATACTTTTACGACGGTCTTACCAAAGTTATCACCATTGAGCATGTCAACGAAGGCATTCGGTGTGTCATCCAAGCCATCAGCAATATATTCTTTGGTTTTGACATCACCTGATTCTACCCATTTGCTCATGGTTTCTAAAAATTCTGGGAAGTGATCGCCATACTCTTCAAAGATGATGAAGCCTTTGACGGTTAAACGGTTGGCCAATACTTGACCCATTAGCATACCCAAGCGGTCTTTACCGTCAGGTAAGTCAGTGGCGTTATATTGTGATACTAGACCACATACTGGGATACGGGCATGCGCGTTCAATAGTGGTAATACTGCATCGAACACTTTACCGCCAACATTTTCGTAATAGATGTCGATACCATCTGGACATGCTGCTTTTAGTTGCTCAGCGAAATCATCGGCTTTGTGATCGATACAGACATCAAAGCCAAGTTCATTGACCGCAAAATCACATTTTTCTTTGCCGCCTGCGACACCGACAGTGCGCAGACCATATTGATTACCCACTTGACCAACCGTTGCACCGACAGGACCAGTAGCCGCTGCGACAACCAAAGTTTCGTCTTTTTGTGGTTTGCCGATATCGGTCAAACCCATATAACCAGTAAAGCCTGGCATACCTAACACGCCTAAGCCGTAAGACGGGTTTGACATATTTTTATCAAGCTTAAGGACACCTTCGCCATCGCTGACACTGTAGTCCTGCCAGCCTGAATTTGATACGACCAAATCACCGACAGCAAATCCATCAATATTTGACTCGACCACTTGAGCGACTGTGCCGCCCATCATAACATCACCAACTTCTAAGGGATCAGCGTAGCTTTTGGCATCGCTCATACGTCCGCGCATATACGGGTCTAATGATAGATAGACCGTACGCAGTAGCATCTCATTGTTATTGGGTGGTGGGATGTCGCTGGTAGCCATGTCAAAATTTTCAGCTTTTGGCTCACCAGTAGGACGACTGGCCAGTTTGATTTGACGATTTTTTTGTTGGTTTTGTTGTTTTTCAAAGCTCATAGTAAAGCTCCTTTTTTATTTATTGAGTGTTGATTGTCAGTTAATGACTAATACTTAGAAACTTAACTGTTTAATCATTGGGTATTGCATAGCCGTTTTTTAATAGTTATTGGCTAGTTACTGATTGAAAACTAATTACTGATTAAGAGGGCAGTAACTACTCACTGTTGAATAGTTACTGTTATTTTCATGATAATTTTATTTTGACGATACTTTTATCTTCACGACAATATCATTTCGGATAGTGTCACTTAAAGGAGGACAATCACAAACAAATACTATTTAACCTAACATCACATTTGTTTGCTGTATTCGTTGGTTACGAAGCCTTGCTAGTAACCGCACGGTCCAAGATACGACGTGATACGTCAAGATCGTTTTTGCCGTGCTCACCCAGTTTGACCATGTTATGTACTTCAAGCTGTTTGATGATTGGATCAATGGCTGATTCAGTCAAGTCAACGTCTTCTAGGCTAACTGGCAAGCCAAGCTCGCGGAAGAAGTTTTCGGTATGAACAATGGCCGTTTCGATGATGGCATCGTCGTCTTGATCTGTATCAGTAAGGTTCCATACATTACGTGCATACTGAAGCAATTTCTCTTTTTTGCTTTCTTTTAGCTCGCGCATCACTGATGGTAAAACGATGGTTAATGTACGTGCATGATCGATGGCGTGCAATGAAGTCAATTCATGACCAACCATATGCGTCGTCCAATCCTGTGGCACACCAGTACCAATCAGACCATTCAGTGCCATGGTCGCTGTCCACATGATGTTTTTACGCGTTTCCATGTTTTCTGGGTCTTTTTTGACTGCTGGACCTTCTTCAATCAGAATTTTCAGCAAGCTCTCAGCAAAGGCATCTTGCACTTTTGCATTGACTGGATACGTTAAGTATTGCTCCATCACATGGACGAAGGCATCGGCAACGCCGTTCATTACTTGACGCTCAGGCAAAGTCAATGTCTTAGTAGGATCTAAGATTGAGAACTTAGGGAAGGCAAGTGGGTTACCAAACGGTAGTTTTGCTTGGCGTTCGCTATAGTTGACAACGCCGCCAGAGTTCATCTCTGAACCAGTCGCTGGAATCGTTAAGACTGCACCTAGATCAACGGCAGAGTCGATATTTCTGCAATAGCTTGTCAAGGCATCCCATGCTTGATCGCGTGAGACAGTACCGTCTTCTTCTGTTAATGAAGCCACAAGCGCCACGAACTTACTGCCATCAATGACCGAACCACCACCGACTGCTAATAAGAAATCAATGTTGTGCTCATTCACCATGTCAGCAGCTTTTAATAGTGTGACGAATTCTGGATTTGGCTCAATACCACCAAACTCAAAGACAGTACGGTTTCCGCTCGCAGACAAAGCATCTTTTACTTCGTCTAATGTACCAGTGCGCTGTGCTGAACCGCCACCATAAGTAATAAGAACACGGGCATCAGTAGGAACTAGATCTGATAATTGCTCGATTTGACCTTCGCCAAAAACGATACGTACTGGGTTGTAATATTGAAAGTTATTCATAATTTTCCTAAAAGTTGTAGAGTGTATGTCTGAAATTAAAAGCTAAAATTCGTGATGCTTGTTTTAAACATCTGCAGGCATTGTACATTAATTAGACCGGTCGTCTAGTATTTTCTTTAAATAATTACAAAAGTATCGTAAACCAAATGATATGAATCCAATGAACTGTTATTTACTATTAAGGTACTTTTCACTTAAGGCGCTTTTCATTGAAAACACCTAGTGATGAGAGTGGTGATTTAGACTAATGATTGACAATAGCTAACGGCCGTTAGCGCCCCATTTGCGAAGTCGTCATTTGCCAGACTTCCGCAAGCGGCGTATTGGTTTGACTGGTCTTAGCGATTAAGCTGGCTCCGAGCCATGCAAAATACCAGCGCTTAGCCATACTCTCAGCAGCGATATTGTCAGGCTGTGGTACAGAGCCATCGACCCAGCCCGCTTTTATTTGTGTGGCTAGCCAAGTGACAGTCTGCTGATAGCCAGCATTTAACGCCTCACGCATCGTCTCTGACATGTCTGCCACCTCGGCGCTAAGCTTGACGACCAAGCATTTCTCGTGGTCACAGCCATTCTGTTGGGTGTCGTACCAATTCTGAAAATAGTTATACAGTTTTTGCTGCGCACTCACATCTTGCACGCCGATCGCTTCTAAACGATTCTTATAATTGACAAAATAGTGACTGATAATCGACTCGCCAAAGGCTTCCTTTGAGGCAAAATAATGATAAAACGAGCCTTTGGGTACCCCTGCAGTATCCAATATTTGCTTGATACCAACAGCGGTAAAGCCTTTTTTGGCTATTAATTGGTAGCCAGTCGCAAGTAAATGAGCTTTGGTATCAGGTGTAGTAGTGTCTGTTATGTTAGACATAGGTAGGATGTTCTCCTTTAGTGGCAGTATATATAAGATAGTCAGCGTTCATTTAAACGTCATGTTGATAGCGTATTGTAATAGGATATATTTATAGGTGTTACGTTTTATCAACAATATTTACTGACAAAGTAGTCTTGTTTTATTGATAGCTATGGTAGCATTAGACCAGTCGTCTAGCAAGGTAGGTTTTGTTGTTATCCGTTATCACAGCGTCTCTATTCTAATTGATGGCTTTTAACTAATTGTTTAACCATAACTTCACACTTACTACTTATAAGATATGCTTTTAATTAAGATATCTCCGACTTAATAATTTTATTCAAATAATCGAAAATAAACATTCAGCACAACAAACCAAAAATAAGGCTAATTATGTCAACCAACAATACAACTACCAGTGCATATACTGACTTCCATTTGCAGTTCATCGCTGGTGAATGGCAGACAGGTAAGGACGATAGCAGCAATACTAATACCAATCCCTATAATGGCGATACGCTTGTAGAAATTCAGCAAGCGACCAAAGATCAGCTTAATGAAGCATACGATGCTGCGAGCCAAACTCAAGAAGCATGGGCTAAGCAAACGCCTGCAACGCGAGCCGCAGTGTTATATAAAGTGGTCAACATACTGGATCAGCGCCAAGAAGAAATCGTTGATTGGCTAATCAAAGAGTCGGGCAGCACACGTATCAAAGCGATGGTCGAATTCAGTGCGACGCGTGCGATTACCCTTGAAGCAGCGACGTTCCCTAACCGTGTACATGGTGAGATTCGTCCATCGAACACGCCTGGTAAAGAAAACTTTATTTATCGTGAGCCTATCGGTGTGGTAGCAGTTATTAGCCCATGGAACTTTCCGCTACATTTGACTCAGCGCTCTATCGCACCAGCCCTAGCGCTTGGTAACGCAGTGGTGCTTAAGCCTGCTAGCGATACGCCAGTGACCGGTGGTCTACTGCTAGCCAAAGTGTTTGAAGAAGCGGGTCTACCAAAAGGTCTATTAAACGTAGTGGTCGGCTCAGGTAGTGAGATAGGCGATGCAATCGTTGAACACAAAGCGCCAAGCCTAGTGTCGTTCACAGGTTCGACTTCAGTAGGCAAACATATCGGTGAGTTAGCGAACGGCGGCGAATACATTAAACAAGTGGCACTTGAGCTAGGCGGCAACAGTCCATTTGTTGTACTAAAAGATGCTGACATTGAGCAAGCGGTAAAAGCAGCTGCCTTTGGTAAATTCTTGCATCAAGGCCAAATCTGTATCGCGATTAACAGAGTCATCGTAGAAGATGAGATATATGATGATTTCGTGGAGCGTTTCTTAGCACACGTCAAAACATTAAACGTCGGTGATCCTAATAAGCAAGACACCGCTGTTGGTCCAATCATCAATGAAAAACAAGTCAAATCACTCAAAGAAAAAATCGCTAAAGCGCAGGAAGAGGGCGCAAAAATGATATTAAGTGGCGAGATTGAAGGCCAAGTCGTACCACCGCATATCTTTACTGAAGTGACTCGCGAAATGGACCTATCACGTAATGAAGTGTTTGGACCACTGGTCGGTATCATCCGTGCCAAAGACGAAGTCGATGCACTATCGATCGCCAATGATTCTATGTATGGTCTGTCTAGTGCCGTGTTCACTGCTGATATGCAAAAAGGTCTGCGCTTCGCTCGCGGTATCAGAGCTGGCATGACCCATATCAATGACATCTCGGTCAATGATGAAAGCAACACGCCGTTTGGTGGTGAGAAAAACTCAGGCATCGGCCGCTTCAACGGTGAATGGGTACTAGAAGAGTTCACTAGAACACATTGGATCTCAATGCAAAATGAGCCACGTGAATATCCATTCTAATTGTCTTAAACTAATTATTACATCTAGCTGATAGCTAATAAAAAAGACCGCTTTGATAGCGGTCTTTTTTTGTGTGATGTTCAGCATTTTACTGAACATAATGTATTTGAAATTGGTCAATTACTCATCTGGCATGAAAGCCCAGTAATCCTTCAATCTCTTCAATAGTCATGCGTCTTACCAGTGCTTGTTCTTCTACTGACAAGCGATTGGTATGTTCTTTTATCATCGTATGAATACTCCGTGATATCTCAGAGGTAGTCGCGTAATACATTTGAGGCTGCTCTTTTGTCAGTCTCATCAAAAATCGATTGATAAGTTTACGCTTTTCATCTGATTTATTTTCTTCAGTCGTAGTATTATTTTGAGTCATGATGTTCTCCTAGAGGTAAGCCATTTAAGCAGTCAGACACATGAGAGTCAATGCTTATAAGTGGTTTCTGGGGCTGAGCGCATTGCCTTACAAGTATTAGGCTAGCATCAAAGCTGAATGCCAGGGCGTGTTGAACATTCACAAATAGGCACTGCTGATCGCTAAAACTGTTTCAGACAAGGCGTAAAACGACGGTAATGCTCATGCCTTAACTAGGTTTACAACGCACTGCTTATATAGATCTGGGGGGCAGTTTTAGCATCAGCTCAAAGAGACAGAACTATTTTTTGCCATTTCATGGTTAAAAATAGACGCTTAGAATGACTAAACTTACTATTTTTAACGTCGAACTGTCTAAAAAATAGTCTCTGTCAGAGCCATGGTCGAATGTTCAACACGCCCTAAGTATGTGTTATACCGTATATGATATTTTAAGATTAAAAATTAAAAATAATAAATCATCGCTAAACAGCCAGAAGGATAGGGTATGTCAAATCAAGCAGTGAACAACTCAGAGAATAACAATGTCACATTGGTACTATTTCATAATGACTTGCGGGTAGCGGACAACGCAACTCTGCTAAAAGCATCTGAAATATCCACTAAAGGCAAATTGTTGCTAGTTTATGCGTCATCGTTGACAGATATATTAGATAGTAAAGACCATTACGATGCCTATCGTTACGACAGTATTGGCCAAGCCCGCCAGCAGTTTTTGCATGAGAGCTTGGCTGATTTAAATGCGTCACTGATACAGCGTGGTAATAGGTTGCTGTATTTACAGAAAGGCAATGAAGCATTGAACGTCTTTACTCAGTTGAGTAATCTAATAGCGCAGCAACAAGTGACAGATATCTGCATCAGTCAAACGGCAGATTATAATCAAAACAAAGTATATGACCTTCTACAGGCGAAATATCCAGAGATACATTGGCATATAGATACAACAGCTACTTTATTTGATGAGTTGCCGTTAGAGCAGTTGCCCAAAAGCTTTACGCAGTTTCGTAAACAAATAGAAAGTGATTATGATTTGCTGCATGCCGAAAAAGACATAGCGATTTATCCAACGCCAGAATCACTTGCTCCATTGCCTGAAAGTATGCAGAGTAGGGACGAGTACTTTTTTGAATCTCAGTTGTCTAATCAGGCAGGGCGTGATGAGCCATCACAGCAGCCATCCAGTTTTAGAGGTGGGGAGTTAAATGGCCTCAAGCACTTAGATGCTTATTTCTGTTCCGATGCACCCAGCACTTATAAAACAACCCGAAACGCGTTAGATGACTGGACACATTCTACGAAGTTCTCCGCTTGGCTTGCAAACGGCTCGCTGTCTGTAAACACAGTATTGAATCGTCTACGTCGCTATGAGCGCGATATCATCGCAAATGACTCTACTTACGGGATATGGTTTGAGCTGCTGTGGCGTGAGTATTTCTACTGGTATGCTACTACCCATAAAGAAAAACTATTTTGGTTTAAGGGCATCGCTCAGCACGCGCCTTCAACCCAATTGGACGAAAATCTGTTAGCGCAATGGAAGAGTGGTACAACACAATATCCTATCGTCAACGCTTGCATGAATCAATTGAGTACGACAGGCTATATGTCGAATCGCGGGCGACAACTGGTTGCTAGCTGCTTTATCCATGAGCTAGGGCTTGATTGGCGTTACGGGGCAGCTTACTTTGAGCAACATCTTGTTGATTACGATGTTGGTAGCAATTGGGGTAATTGGCAGTATCTGGCAGGCGTGGGTGCTGACCCAAGAGGATGTAGGCAATTTAATCTCAACAAACAAACCCAGCAATACGATCCAAACGGTGAGTTTATCCGTCAGTGGCAAGGCAACACTCAAAAGAGTGATTAATGTATGTTGAAAACTTCCACTCAACAGGTGACAGCTATTATTAGATTAATCATAAGATAGGTTCGAACAATGAAAAAACCCAGTCCTTATTTGACTTTTGCAGGTGTTATTCCATTTATAGCCTGTGCATTTTTATTGATGATAGACGTTGTTACCGTGCCTATACTTGGCTCAGTAGCCAATATATTGAGTGCTTATGGTCTAGTGATTGCATCATTTATGGCAGGCGCGCATTGGGGTAATCATTTAGATTTAGCTGATGGCAATAAGTGGGCTGTTAGGCTGCCTATATATAGCAATGTGATTGCGCTTGGCCTTTGGCTTGGTTTTTTAATCTTATCAGCCATTAGTTTTATTTGGCTATTAGTGATTGGGTTTATAAGTCTGTTGGTTATCGATTATAGTCTGCATCGAGTGCAGATTATCAGTCATGCTTATTTTAAAGTAAGGCAGTATGTCACGGCGATAGTGGTCGTATCGTTAGTCATCGCGGCATTACAGTTGTAAGTGGTATTGACTAGGTCATGGCCAAATACTAGCTAAAGAACAGCCAGCTTGCTTTCTCTATTTTTATACTTGGGACGCAGATTTTAGAGATTCCCGTAGGCACTACACTTTAATGGATAGAATATTTCAATAATCAGACTAAATAACTATAACATTCATTTAAAATGAATGTTATAGATGAAGCCATCTATATTCTTTTAAGAAGATGGTTATGCAATCTATCAAGTTACCTAGCAAACCACCAAGCTCTCCGCATCCTATTCTTAACCTCAGCTTTCGCATATTTTTCAGTGCTGCTGCGCTATTTGCTGTGGCAACGATGCTGCTATGGGCTTTTGTGTTTACTGGTCATACAAATATCGATGCACAGGTATTGAACCCGTTGTATTGGCATGGTCACGAGATGATTTATGGTTATGCACTCGCAGTGATTGCTGGGTTTTTGCTAACCGTGGTGAAGACTTGGACAGGGGTGATGATGCCGCATGGTTATAAGCTGTTAGGTATCTTTGTCTGTTGGCTAATGGCGCGTTTAGCATGGTTGGCTTTTGGGCTTGGTGTCGCTATTGCGGGGAGTAGTGTGTGGTTACTATATGCAGCGGCACTATTTGATATGTTGTTCATCGGAGCGATGGCCTTTGTCATATGTCGTGCAGTGCTACAAGTTAAGCAATATAAACAAATGGGAATTTTGGCAAAGCTGGCGCTATTAACACTGGGCAACGGGCTGTGCTACTGGGGCATTATCAGTGCTGATATGGCCATTACCAGAGTAGGTATATATCTAGGCTTTTACTTAATCATTGGTCTGGTATTGACCATCGGGCGACGGGTCGTTCCTTTCTTTATTGAACGCGGATTAAGTGGGAATAGTACAGACAATGTAACGCTACGTAATAGTAAAATTCAAGATATCGCCAGCTTAGTGTTTTTCTTCGCTTTTTTTATGACTGATTTGTTTTATCCTAATAAGTACTTGCTGACGATCACGGCACTTGGCGTAGCCGTGGTCAATATCATTCGTTTGCTAGGATGGTATAATCGCGGTATTTGGCAAAAGCCATTGTTGTGGTCATTGTATATTGCGTTTTTAGGAATGTGTCTGAGTTTCTTATTGTATGCATTACAGCCTTGGCTAGGTTATCCGCACAGCATCGCTATGCATGGACTGGCGATTGCTGGTGTTGGTATGATGACCGTGGCGATGATGACGCGGGTATCGCTTGGACACACGGGTCGCAGTATTCATCAACCACCAAGAACCGTCAATGTTATGTACGGTTTGATGGTATTGGTATTTATCAGCCGAGTGTTATTACCGCTGGTCGATATGAGTCATTATCTATTATGGATTATGGTGGCTCAAAGCGCGTGGATTGCTTGCTTTGTATTATTTTGCATCAGTTATTTGCCGATGTTGACACGACCGAGACCAGACGGCTTATTCGGGTAATGTGCTTTAGCTCATCAATGTTGAAACCGTAAAATTTTAATACTCTCAAAACAGACAGGAGCGTGAATCAATGCGATTAACCAATTATAGTGACTACGCACTGCGCTCATTAATTTACTTAGCAGTGAAGCCAGATCAGCACTCATTGGCTAATATCAGTGACATAGCAGACAGCTATCATATCTCTAAGAGCCACTTAACCAAGATTATTCATCAGTTGGGTCAGCTCGGGTACATTGATAGCGTCCGTGGCAAAAATGGCGGTATTCGGTTGGCGTACGCCCCAAAAGATATCAACTTAGGCGTACTGATTAAACAAATCGAACCAGATTTTGCGTTGGTAGAATGTTTTGCCGCGCAGTTGCCCAATACCGAGACAAAACCTCATTCAACAGGCTTACCCATCACCTTGATAGCGGAATCAGCACCGACGCCTGCTTTGGGCTGTGTAATTAGTCCAGTCTGCCAATTAAAAGGGGTGTTTTTTGAAGCGCTCACCGCATTTATTAATGTGCTCGAGCGTTATACATTGGCAGATATTCTGAACAATGAAGATGAGCTGGCGACATTGCTGTTTCGATAATCGCATGTTTTATAAAGTCATTGGCTTAAAAAACGGGTCGCTACATTAGTAAATACAGTAATAGCGACCCGTTTTTATGTTTATCAAAGACGTCGGTCAAAATGCGATAAAAGCTATGCTGTTTCTAGTTTGGGACGAGCTTTCTTAATGGCTTTTAATAAGGCCTTTTCAAACTCGCCTTCTTTGAACTGAACCAGATAAGAATGCGCCGCGCAGAAATTGCGAACATCGCGCCATTCGTGTGCCAAGTTGGTCGCCCAATCGCAATATTGTGCACCAGAATTTGGCTCGTTTGTGAGGGCTTTTTTGGTAGTAGGGTGCAATATCAGCTCAGGTAATACTGCCTCTAGTAATTTCATTGGGGGACTCATAAAAGTGTCATCAACGTGTAAGCTCTGGCTGGCAGGGTGATAAGCCAATAAAGAACCTGCATGGATCATCTCGTTAGGCGAGATATAGTGGACACCTTCAGATAACGAAAATTTTAATTCAGGGTAGCGCTGTGCTACTGCTTCGCTCTCAACCAAATCCTCTGCCCACTTAATCTCTGGCATTTTTTTATGATGACGGCTGCTGCCATACATAGTGGCTTGCGGAAAGTCCTTTGCCATTTGTGCACAGTGTACCGTATGGAAGGGATGAACATTGAGCACGGCTTCAACATCTTGACCATTATTGGTTAGTGCCATGACTTCATCTCGAACGTCACCCGTCAAGGCGTAACTGTCCAAAAATATAAAGCGTCCCGATGCCAGCTTGACCAGTGAGCATTGAGTGCCGATATTTAGCACGCCACCTATGCGAAAGCTTCCGCGTATGTTCCAAAATCCTGAGCCTAAATCTATAA
The DNA here is from genome assembly GCF_000247495.1 of Psychrobacter sp. PAMC 21119. Lineage (NCBI taxonomy): Bacteria > Pseudomonadati > Pseudomonadota > Gammaproteobacteria > Moraxellales > Moraxellaceae > Psychrobacter > Psychrobacter sp. PAMC 21119. The sequence goes on from NZ_AHVZ01000034.1 coordinate 24,436, forward strand.
TTTTGTCTGTCATAAATATTGTTCCTTAATTGATCAATGATGAGGTGTAGCAATTTAATAGGGTAGTTATGGGTGGCTATAAAAATAGTAAATCACTAAATATAAATCACTAAATATAAGTCACTAAATATAGTCAGTGAAAAGTAATATCGATACATTACGCACTACTGATATCATTTTTTTTGCTTGCTGTGCCTGTGCAGACAGAGGCTACAAAAAATTGATATCAGCAATATCGTCGCGTTTTGGGGTATTTTGACTATACAAGCAACTATAAATACCAAGATATGGATAATGACGTATGACAGGCGTAAAGTCTGTTATAAAAAGGATGTCAGAGAGGGCAATATTCCATCGACACCATGAGTTCAATAGAAATTGTGATGAACCACCCATATTTTTTCAGAATTTTTTGATGTTGATAGCTTTTTTACGCTTGTTATTTATTATTGTTTCTTGGATTTTTTTAAGTCATTCAAGCTTTTTCAAGCTCAGGACGGGCGCTGTCAATAGTAGCCAATAGCGCCGCTTCAAATTCACCTTCTTCAAACACTACTAAACCTGAATGCGCACTACAAAAATTACGCACGTCACGCCAGTCATGCGCCAAGTTGATGGCCCAATCACAATAATCTTTGCCAGCATTTGGCTCATCTTTGAGTGCTTTTATGGTTGTAGCATGTAAGTTTATACCTGCTTGTACCGCATTAAATCGCTTCGAAGGTGGCGTCTGGATGGTATCGTCGACATATAGACTTTGGCTAGCAGGATGAAATACCAAGAGCGAGCTTGAGTGCACAGAGTCATCAGGGGCAATATAGTGAATGCCTTTTGGCAGTGAAAATTCAAGCTCAGGATAACGCTCGGCGACCGCTGCACTTTCAACGTAATCTGCGCTCCAATTCACTTCTGGCACTTCCTTATGGTGACGTGCACTGCCATAAAATAGAGCATGTGGAAATTCTTTTGCTACTCGCGCACAGTGCACCGTATGAAAAGGATGCACGTTGAGTACCGCTTCTATGTCCTGCCCATTATTGGTCAGCGCCATCACTTGCGCGCGGACCTCCCCAGTGAGCGTATAGCTGTCTAGCATTACAAACTTTCCAGAGGATAGTTTGACCAATGCTGATTGATTGCCTATATCGATCATGCCTTGTCTGACGAACGAGCCGCGAATATTCCAAAAACCTGCACCCAAATCATGTATCTGGTCTTTCATTGTAGACAGTCTCCTTTAAGTCATAGCCAATTTAAAAGTCATCGCTAAATTTAAATTTTCTTAAGCCGTATTAAGTTTTCTTAAGCCATAATAGTACGCAAATAAAGGAGTAATTAAAGCAAATGTCACCATTCCTATACACCGCTTTACGAACAGTCTTTATAATCATAAGCGGAAATGCGAGGGTTCTTGCTGTAGTTTTCGTTGGCACATAAAAATTTATCGAAGCGTGTGTCATTATTGATATAGCGCTGCATCCACGCGATGCCAGGCTTACTCAGCAGTATCTCGTTAAAGCGGTAGGTTGGACAAAAATGACTGCCATTGTTCACCTCAATCTTCATCTTGGGGCCGGTGGCATTATGATAAAAAACGTTGGTATATTTCTCATTAGTGGCAATACGGTCACGCTCGCAGGCGATGACTAAAGTTGGTGTCTTTACCTCGCCATAGCTTTTGTCATGATAGGGTGCGAGTGGCATAATGGCTCGTACTGTGCTGCGCTCCTTTGCCAGCTTAAGCGCACCGCCACCGCCCATAGACCAGCCGATAGCGCCCAATCGCTTAGGATCTATCTTATTGCCAACGGTATCATCAGCAATTATGTGGTCTAGTGCGGCATTCAATTGAGCCGCTCTACTATCCGGATCGTCGTAGATAGAGTTGGTATCGATAGTGATAACGACGAATCCCCAAGAAGCCAAACGCGGTCCCCACCATTTGATAGCAGCCTCGTAAGACACGTAACCCGGAACCACAGCGATAGCACCTGACAAGCCGCAACCGATAGCATCGGTCGGGTAGTGAATCGTGCCACCACCGAAGCCCTTTGCTGATTGGCGCGCAACGTGTTTGGTACTGACAGAGAAGGGACCGTTATCACGAGTATCAGAAAGCGCCGCTGCCGTGATTGCGCTATCTGCAATACAGTCTGATGGCACTGTTGGTAATGTTGGCACTGTGGGTAATGCTTCGTTTGCTGAAATAGTCGTGGTTTCTGATAAGCTGACTTCAGCCAAAATTGGCATAGAAAAAATCAGCGCGCCCATGGCGATAGTGGCTTTTTTAAGCCAAGCATTTTTTATCATGATAAACAGTCTTTTGTATGAGGGTTGTGTCGTAATGAAGGGTTTTAAGTCACCTAAATTGATATTATAGCTATTGGCAAATCCTATTTAAAGGTGAGTAAGGATAAGTAAGTGTCTGGGAGGTACTTACCCGCAGCGAAAGGCGAAAAGCTATGCTTTGAGTAAACTGCGCATCTAAAATTGACATGCAATTTTTTAACGATGCTCATAAGTCACCTGAGCGGTGATGAAGACGGCTGACAGTGTTGCTAAGCTTGGCGTTTTTTTCTAAGTCACCTGAGCGGTGATGAAGAGAAAACACAGCGTTCGACTTGCTAGAGATTATTTCTAAGTCACCTGAGCGGTGATGAAGACGGCTGACAGTGTTGCTAAGCTTGGCGTTTTTTTCTAAGTCACCTGAGCGGTGATGAAGATCAAGTTGTTGCTGTCTTGTCTGCTGTGATATTTCTAAGTCACCTGAGCGGTGATGAAGTCTTGTCAGCAATGCGCTGTGCTGTGGCTTTGTTTCTAAGTCACCTGAGCGGTGATGAAGGCCTCCTTTTGAACGTGAACGTGGCAAGCGGTTTTCTAAGTCACCTGAGCGGTGATGAAGGCTGGTCAATGTACCCATTAATCCGCGACCTTTTTCTAAGTCACCTGAGCGGTGATGAAGATGACGGTCTTTGTTGTAAAGGCGCATCATATTTTCTAAGTCACCTGAGCGGTGATGAAGAGCGATATCACTATGACCAACTTCTTTACTACGTTTCTAAGTCACCTGAGCGGTGATGAAGTCGGAGTAGGAGTGGGAGTGGGTGTCGGAGTGTTTCTAAGTCACCTGAGCGGTGATGAAGAAAAGCTAGAAGCCAAGGAGCAACCTGAGAAATTTCTAAGTCACCTGAGCGGTGATGAAGACAATAAATCAAACGCTGTTCATTAACAGATATTTCTAAGTCACCTGAGCGGTGATGAAGATCTTAATAAGTCTTTAGACTTGATGAGTCAATTTCTAAGTCACCTGAGCGGTGATGAAGTCAGCTAACGCCTTAACGTGGACGTGGTAAGTTTTCTAAGTCACCTGAGCGGTGATGAAGTGAGCCATAGCTTGGATAATGCTGTGGTCATTTTTCTAAGTCACCTGAGCGGTGATGAAGATGCTACGCTTATCTGGCATCAGGCTCATTTTTTTCTAAGTCACCTGAGCGGTGATGAAGACTCTGCTGTTCTTCTTCATAGCTATGCACCATTTCTAAGTCACCTGAGCGGTGATGAAGATAGAACCCGGATACGCTTCTTTTGTTGAAACTTTCTAAGTCACCTGAGCGGTGATGAAGATGGTGTACGGCTAGATTCAACGCAGCCGAACTTTCTAAGTCACCTGAGCGGTGATGAAGTTACAGCTCTCAGTAATAATTGCAGCGTAAAATTTCTAAGTCACCTGAGCGGTGATGAAGATTCATCATAATGACCATAAGTAATGTAATCATTTCTAAGTCACCTGAGCGGTGATGAAGGTTAAGTATGCAGATTGGGCGTGGGAGCAAGGTTTCTAAGTCACCTGAGCGGTGATGAAGGATGACTGAATAATGCTATCACCCCAGCCTCGTTTCTAAGTCACCTGAGCGGTGATGAAGTTGCACAGCTCCCAAGCTATGTGGTTTTAACTTTTCTAAGTCACCTGAGCGGTGATGAAGAAGGTTTACATCCCACTGCTGCCTCATTGCTTTTTCTAAGTCACCTGAGCGGTGATGAAGCATTCCTTGACTGTAGACGACCTATTGTTGCATTTCTAAGTCACCTGAGCGGTGATGAAGAGAAATACCGAGCTAGCGAACTCTTATCGCTTTTTCTAAGTCACCTGAGCGGTGATGAAGTAGCCTCGTCGAACTCTAACAAGGTTTTACGATTTCTAAGTCACCTGAGCGGTGATGAAGAAATACGCCAGTTTCTCAGCGCGTCCTTAGCTTTTCTAAGTCACCTGAGCGGTGATTTCTTTCTATTCAAATTTACGTTGATATTCTCACTATCAGCAAATCCTATTTAAAGGATTTGCTCTTGCGCATCTAAAATTGACATGCAATTTTTTAACGATGCTCATAAGTCACCTGAGCGGTGATGAAGTTTCCTCGTAAGTCTGACAGTCTAAACAACACTTTCTAAGTCACCTGAGCGGTGATGAAGGTCATATTGCGAGAGAGCTTACAAAGGAATTATTTCTAAGTCACCTGAGCGGTGATGAAGAACCTATGTGCTTACGTCATGTCGATGTTTCATTTCTAAGTCACCTGAGCGGTGATGAAGCGTTAGGCAGCTTCTTTTTTCTTTTGCTGTATTTTCTAAGTCACCTGAGCGGTGATGAAGTAACCTTTAACGCTAAACCTGTAAAACTGGTATTTCTAAGTCACCTGAGCGGTGATGAAGTTAAATTAATCACACTAGGGAGTGATAAAGATTTTCTAAGTCACCTGAGCGGTGATGAAGTACTGGAGAATATTTAATGCCCGTCATTCTTTTTTCTAAGTCACCTGAGCGGTGATGAAGTGAATGGTCTTGATGGTAGCGACGGCGCTAAATTTCTAAGTCACCTGAGCGGTGATGAAGTATCCGAGGGAATAGGACTAACATCTTTTAAGTTTCTAAGTCACCTGAGCGGTGATGAAGGTAAATAATACCCCTCAGGTGGTGGGTTTTCATTTCTAAGTCACCTGAGCGGTGATGAAGTTACTTTCATGGCTATGCCAGTAAAGCTTGTATTTCTAAGTCACCTGAGCGGTGATGAAGTCGGTCATCGCTTGCCACCTTTTTTGTCGTGCTTTCTAAGTCACCTGAGCGGTGATGAAGGATGACGATGAGTATCAAGACATTATTTCTATTTTCTAAGTCACCTGAGCGGTGATGAAGCTACATCACCAAAATGCGAGGCGTTTTTGATTTTTCTAAGTCACCTGAGCGGTGATGAAGCGTGCCGCTTGTACCTGATTCGCTTAACTCGTTTTCTAAGTCACCTGAGCGGTGATGAAGCGCTGTGCATCAGGTTTGGTGTGAGCAATTAATTTCTAAGTCACCTGAGCGGTGATGAAGGTCATGTGCGACCACTATTCGGGCGTTTTCATTTTCTAAGTCACCTGAGCGGTGATGAAGATAGGTTATTAGGTAGCTCCTGATAACTGGTATTTCTAAGTCACCTGAGCGGTGATGAAGGTCAAAAAAGATTTTGTTGTTCTTATCGTTAATTTCTAAGTCACCTGAGCGGTGATGAAGCTTGACCTTGCATAATAAGGTGGATAGCTTATTTTCTAAGTCACCTGAGCGGTGATGAAGAGGAATTATACCTCGAAAAAATTAGCCATAACAAGGCATGGAGGGCAAAATACCCTAATTTACCCTCCATTTTTAGCCTTATCGTAACTATTTGATAAATAAGTAAATTTTTAAATAGCTCAAAAAAAGGGTTTTTACGCCTAGTTTTTGGGTAATTCGTCATTACCATAAGTACAAATCACCAATGCGGCACGGTGACGCTGTCAACTTTGTTGTTCATACCATAACTATTGAACGATCCTTTACAAGCGCTGTCAGTTACTTCTTGAATGATTGCCAGTTTATAGGGTTGTTGATTGGTCTCGCTTTTTAAGTTGATATGAGGGTAGGGCTTATTGTCCTGTTTGTGTGCAGCACAGTGTACAAGCGCTGCCTCTAAGCTGATGTCTTTGTATTTAGCAAATTCTTCAGCTTGCTTGAGCGGATTTTTTGGACGATAGCGGCTGACCACCAGATGACCTTTTGCCTTATCACCGACCTCACTAATACTTTTAATATGCACATAATCAGTTAGTCTTGATAGCCGACCATTGAGATTTAGTGTTTCTAAATCCTTTTGGCTGAGCGCAAACACTCGTAGTTTAAGTCCAAGCTTGGATGATTTGCCTTTATCATCATAGTGATAATCAGGAAAGCCAATACCGATTGACTCGATACCTTGCTTATTCTTAATGTCAGCCAAGCCAATATGCAATTGGGTGAATAATTTGCTCCAAATGAAATAAGGCGCAATATCAGGGTCAGGAATGATGGTTATTTCTTGGTAATGGGTCAAGCTTGAATATGAAGTGCTCATGAATTACTCCTTACCGCTGGCACCGAACACGCCGCCACGAATAAGCACGCCCATCACATAGTGTTGCTGGCTGGCATCTGGCGTTTCACCTTTGAGTACCCAGTTGTCAAATAGGCTATAAAAGTCCATTTTGTCTTTAGGCTGGCGGAATGCTGTACCCATAGTCGTAACCGCGCCATACGGTTCGATGGCAATAGGGAACTCGGCATTAGTATACCAATCATCAATAGTGCGAATGGCGTTGCTGACTTTTTGTGAGTGCATGCCAGCATTGTCCTCCGATCCTTTTCGATCACTGACACGGTATAGGACTTTGCTTTTTTTGCTGCCTGTGTCGAGTATCAATTCCTGCGACGGGTAGACCTCTTGACCGTAACCAATGATGGCACAAGCTTCTACGTACAGAATAATAAACGCATCATCATTTAGACCTGCTTTTATCCAGTCAGCTATTTGGTCGACTTTGGCATCACTTGCCTTAAAGTCCTTTAAGCCATAGCTCTTAGCATCATCTATACTGATGGTTTGGTCATTGCACTTTACAGTAACGCTGATTTTTTCTGCGCCCACACGGTTGCGCCACAGCCATCTGGCGTTCAGAATATTAATGGCATAGCGACGCGCCAATTCATCTAAGCCTTGATTTTCAACGTAATCGGTAACGACTTGTTGTAGGGCTTGTTGATAGTTTTGATCATTACAGACATTGGGTTTGCCTGTGAATGGCAATACTTTAAGACTAAAACGCGCAATGAGCGTGTCGTTGTCTTCGTTCAATGCTGCTGAATCCACAGTTTGTAGATTGGCTTTTTCAGTCTCGGCATCTAGCTTCGCAGGGTCAGTTTTATTAGGGTTTTTGAGACGATTGCTAATCGTGCCGCGCACTGATTTTTCTTTAACGGTCACGGGTGAGCGTGATAGCTTTTTGTCTGCATCTGTTGATTTGATATTAGCTTGGCTGTTGGTTTGCCATAAATAGGCATCTGAGACATCAAGGTTGCGTTCAAAGGCTAGAACGGAGGCAGTTTTCAGGGCTGACTTTGACATGTGTTTCTCCATAAAGGTTATTGTAACTGCATTAAAATTTAAAGTTTGAGGGTTATCCAAACGGTTACTGTTCAAACGAGCTTTATCAGTTGCCTTTATTCTGAGTCACTAAATAAAGGTTGTTAGCGTCATCATGGTGTTGGTACCAAAGGGCATCGGCTAGGTTGTCTATACGGTGAGGAAACACCCATTTACCCAGTCCATAGATGGACTCTACGTACTGGCTCGGGTATTCAGGGTTGCGTACATTTTGCATCATTCCTGATTCATAACACTCTGATATCGCTTGAAATCCTATCGGTATCGGCACCAGCCAGCCTTTACCTTGTTTGACAGATTGGGTCTGCCAACTGCTTGTCCCGTTACCATTATCGATGGGAGTATGATGTAAGGTAGCCGTTGCAATTAAAGCGTCCAAAGCACTGGCTTCAGGATTGCTTTTTCGTAATTGTTGGGTGATATCTGTAAGCTCTTGTTGGGCATTCATTAATATAAAAGCAGGTAATAATGACTGTGTTAACTCTTTTATTTCACTGTCTTTTACAAAGGTTACAGGCTTAAACCTATCCAGACCAATGACACTACCACCAGCCAAGCGCTGTTGTTGCACTTTAATATTGATCGTCTTTAAGAGGCAGTCTTGCTCCTCTGGTTCGAGATCATCCTCAGCATATATCCCAATGACTAATGAGACACGTAGATGACAGCGACCCTCTTCAATAATCGATGCGGTCTTACCTGACCTTAAGATAGGGTTACGGGTTTGATTAAAGGTGTACTCTTTATAGCTGGCTTCGCGATATATTTGTGGTTGGCATTCATAACAGCTGATCAAAACACCGTCTAAGCTTATCTTTTCAAGTTCTGGGATAGCGCTAATCTTACGGCTTAGTGCGTGAATAGCGCCTGTAAAACCAGTGATGGCTGGAAATCCATAAGTAATGGGGCTGGAAATGGCATTGGCATTTTGCACACGTATGTTTTTGATAAGAACGTAACCCACCAGCTCTTTGTCAGGATAGAGATAACTCATCGAAATGCTCCTTGTCCCAAACGCTTAGATTCTGTTAAGGCTATTTGCATCTCTTTTTCCCATTCATTGTGCTCTGGATCATCAAAATCATTTTTAATTTTTGGAAATTCCTTTTTCAGTAACTCCTGTAGCCAGCTTGCAAACTTCTTTTCGATCTCTCGTTGCCAATCGCCTTTTTCAAAGTCGGCTTTGAAGGTTTCTTCATCGGCTAACGCACCTCGATGCGGGTCGAGCCACAATTTTTCGGCATAATCGAGTTGATGGTAAGCTATCGACCATCCCGCAGGACGGTTAGTTTGGATGGTATTGGTGATCTTTAATATCTGTAACAATAAATCATCTAGGATAGACTTTCGAGCATCACGGAGGGTCATATTATTATGGTTGGCGGTGATGATTTTATAGAGTGCGTCTAACGTTCTGCGCGTCTTGTAAGCCATAGTTTTGGCATTAAAAATACTACGAGCATGTTTGCTAAAGGGCAAGGCTTCAGATTGAGTAAAGCTTGGGGGTAGGGACGGCAGCAAATAAGTTTTGCCTCTTTTTTTACTCATCAATTGACTGACACCTTGAGGGTTACTCCCACCAATGTTAAGCACCGCCAAATCATGAATAGTAAGATAGGGTTTTTGTTCCTCCGTCACTTTGCTCCTGTTCTTTTTAGCCAAAGCATTCTCATCTGAGAATTTAATAGTTTGAATATAAGTAAAAATATAATGTGTCAATGAAGCAGGATATAAAGGCGCAAGGCAAACATAGCTGTCTGCACTAGGAAACAAAATCTGCTTGTTGTACTCGTCTATAAAAGGGGTGTCAATATGGGCGATAACCAGCTTATAAAAGACGCTATTAATGTGATCAGACATTTTACTATCCGAATGAAATGCGCCTTTCAGTGCGGCGTTTTGATTTTTAATGAGGTCACCAATCGTTATATTGTCTACTACGATCGTTTGTACGAACGCAGCAAAAGGTAAGGCGGCGGCGTTACCACTAGCATCGATGATAGGATTAGCCAGAGAATGGTGACCAGAAAAAGGTCTGTCGTCAGAATCAGATAAAGGTACATATATGAGATTGTCACCTTTAGAGCTGGCATGAACGCCTTTGGATATATGCGTACCAAAGCTCAGCTGTGTACTCATCCAGCCACTGGCGTATGCCATCCATGTGTCTTGTGCGTATTTTTCTTCAGATTTTTTGAGTTCTGCTTCTATCTTTTCACTAGCTTCAACATCATTGTCTTGCAAAGCTTTTTCTAAGCCTTTTAGCATTGGCATGGCTTTTTTATCATATTGTGCGCTTAAGAAGCTATTAATAGCCTGCTTAATTTGCGCTTGGGTGATATTTTCCATTTCATAAACCTTGAGTTACAATAAAAATCATTTAAGTTGTATTGAGATTAGCATAGTTCTATAGATAACTTACGAGCGTTGTTGAAGAACTGCATATCAGTTTTAGACGTGCAAGAGAAAGTCCTTTCAGTAGAATTTTCTGAGTGATTATCCAGTAGGAAAATCGTAGATTTTCCCTTGCAACGAGCTGAACATTTCCCAAATATTCAGAATACCCTCGTCTCACACCGCACAGGTGACTTATCAAATTGCTATTACTTACGCATGGCGTTATTATATAGCCATGCCTTAGTTGTTCAAAGGACAATGATTATGATTGCCTCTTTTGCGGATAAGGCTACGGCAGCAGTATATTTTGGCAAGCGAGCCAGACGTATTGCCCCCGATATTTATAGCCGTGCAAGAGCTAAATTGCACATACTAGATATCACAGACAATCTTGACGACTTGCGGCTACCGCCAAGCAATCACCTCGAAAAGCTCACTGGTGATCGTGATGGACAATATAGTATTCGCATCAATCAACAGTGGCGCATTTGTTTTGACTGGCAAGAGGGTCACGCTGACAATGTCGAGATAGTCGATTACCACTAAGGAAATCCTCATGTCTATTACTATGCAAGAAGCCAAAAATATGGATTTTAGCGATGTTGCTGATACCACCTTACCTGATATCCCGCTACTTACACCCGGCGAATACCTCAAAACTGAATTCCTAGATGAGCTTGGTCTATCAGCGTACGCGCTTGCCCGTGCTACCCATATGCCAGACTCGCGGCTTAGCGAAATTATCAATGGCAGACGGGCGATCACCGCAGATACCGCACTTCGCCTAGCCAAATACTTTGGTATGTCAGCACAATTTTGGCTCAACCTACAGAGCCACTATGATCTTGAGATAACCCGCTTAGAAGTGGCAGAGGTTATCGATACTATCGAACCTTATGACATGGCGTAGAGCCATTAATAATAATTGTCTTTTATTAGCCCTTCATCTTTCCAACAGCCAAAGCGCTCATCGAATAGCCAGCCAAGCTTATTGTCATAAACCGAGACCACTGCAAACCTCGTGAGTATTGTATTAGGGCTAAGATCATCATAGGTGGATTGCACCTCTAGCAGTGCATTAACAAGACTATCATTCAACCAAGGTGTCACATTGGGGTTGGACAATGGGGTTGTGCTGGGTTTAATCACTTTGGTAGTAGATTCTGTAGCAGATAGTCCTTGTATGCGAGCTTGTTCAGCGTTATATACTAGGTAGTGCTGTCCATCCTCGTTATGTTCATAGATATCATTGGGTGCGCGGTCGTTGTCTAAAGATGATTTGAAAGTGGTTGGTTCGATTATATATTCAGTTTGTGGCTGACCCGTTCGGAACGGCGTCAGGCAACTTAGATGAACGTGCGAACGGTTTGAAGTATTGGGGTCTTGCCAGTAGCCGTTGACCACATTGGTTTTATCATTACTCATCAAGTCCTTCATGACTTTATGTTCAAGATCGCTTAGGTATCGCGCGCCATCACGCTCATTTTCAGGCACGTTATTGATTCTAGGTGTCGCATCAATACGCTGCAATTCAGTCTCTCTAAAAACATAATGACTATCGTGACTTGTCAATAAAAAGTCTGGTTGCTCAAATCCGGGCATCGTAAAGACGGGCTGCGCGCCCCCTCGATTGGACTGTTTTAATGCCCTAATATTGTATTGCATTAAGCTGATATTAGGCTTGCTAGCCACTTTGTCAGGACGATGTCGCCAAACGCGTCCAGCCAGTTGGATAATGGAGCGCATAGAGGAGGGTTCTACGATTGCCCAGTCATAATCATGGTCACGTCCCACTTCTGCCACAGCGGTAGCCAGTACGATAAATACATGATGAGTCTTATGAGCATATGCTTTGATAGCATCGGTAATATGAGCATAGTCAAAGATACTGGCTTCATTACTGCCATCACGCTTTAGGAGTGTATCAAGCTTCGTCTCTAAGCGATTACGCAAGATAAGCACTTGATTGGCGTGGTAGCAGCACAAATGGTATTGAGTGTTATCTGAAGCTGGTGTGTCATTGAGATTGAACATAGCCATCGCAGTGTTCATAAGCGGTTGAATATTTGCCATACGAATCAGACCAACACTCACCTGATGACGGCTGCTGTCACCATTTTCTCTGAGAATATGGTGATCATGGTGGAGTACATTTGCATTATTGCAATAATGCCGTCGCAACCGCTTCATAAAAGGCGATATGCTGCTCTTTTTGATACGTTAATGCTAACGTTAAAATATTTGCCTGTCGTCTAATAGGCTGCTTGCGAAGGTAGAGGGTTCTTTCAGTCACGAAATTACGGTGATAGTGCTTAAAATCATCGTTATTGGTACAAGGAGTAACAGTACAGCTGTTTTCATCAAACCAGCCACAAATAACTTTGGGAGTCGGTTTTTGTAATTGTGCGTTAAATAATTGTCTACCTGCTAAATAGGCCTCGAACAACCCTTGTAACAGATCAGGCGGCAAGGTTGCGGACGATAGCATCACTCTAGCGCCAAATAATCCTGCTAAATGTATCAATCTTGATAAAGCAGGCAAGTTTTTATGATCAAAATCATCTGGCTCATCCAAAATCAAATCACTACTTAGCAGCCGTAAAATAGGAGCGATATGTTTGCCTGCTCTTTTACCTTCAGAGGCTTGTATTAGATGGTCAATTGTACAAACGACGACAGGGGCAAATAACAGCTCTTGGGCTTTTCGACTTTCAATAACTGTGCCTAGACCCAACTCCTCATAATCTGCGATATCAATTTCGCTATCCACCCATTCATCTACTAACGAATTGGCAGACTCACTACCATATACGGACTCATAAATGACGGATTCATAACTACTTTGATAATCAGAGGAAGTGTCTATCTCGTTGTTTGTGTTGACATCTAGAGTATTATTGTTCGCTACGTTCTGATTAAGCTCAAATAGCTGTTTTTGTGCACTGCCACCCACTAAAACAGCAAGCTGACTGGCATTGAGTTGTAAGTCATTTCGAAAGCTTTGACCCGTCTGTAAGGTTAGCACCCTTAGACCAAGAGCAACGGTTATTCGTGCTCCTTTTTGGGGATCAGCCAATGCGTACATAATACGGGCATTACCAATCGTCTTGCCACCACCCGTTGAGGTCATATTTACCCCAAAAAATCCATGGTCCTCGCTTAGCTCACGATACTCGTAAGCTTGCTTAAAGGCTTTGTTTTGCCACTTAAAGCGCTTATGAGCCGTATTTTTAACCAAAGGATCATGTCCAGTTAATCGAGGTAAACCCTGATGAATGGCGGGTAGTGCGCGACAAAAATGCGCGGTAAATTCACTGACACCGATTAGATGTTCATCCAATGCTTGTTTGATCGCTTTGGTATGCTGATCAGTATTGGCAGCAAGCTTATTTTTAAAGTCATCACTTCCTTGTACACGTCGTCTGTCATTTGCATCAAGACTGGAGTAGTTATGATCTCCTATCATCAAACATAAACGTGACAGATGAAGCAAAAAAGGGTCACTAATGGCTTGCTTGTGCTCAATTGCTTGCTGACTAAGCTGTTTTAACTGAGGATGAATTATTGCTTTTTTCGCCCAGCGTTTTAGTTTGCGCTGCCATAAAGAGCTATAAATAACCAGCTCATCAAATTGCCAGAAATTTTCTTGCTCAGTAGCGCTCATTTCCTTAACGCTTTTTGGGTTTTTTACCCAGTAGTCATGAGCTTTTATTTTTTTCTGATAATAAGAAGATTGATTGCGCTTCAAATCTCGATGATTGGTTTTCAATAACCTTAAGTCATCTGTGCGCTCATTAAAGAAATATTTATCGATAGGTGGCAGGCGATGGTGAGTCACAATTAACCAAGCGACCCAGCCTGCTAATGGCGGTAATTGGTCTATCTTGGCTTGCTCTGTATCCTGTTGTAATATCTTTGGCGTAATAGTATTTGAGCTGAGATAATCAGGTAAATCTTGTACTCGGGTCAGCCATTGCTCATCAGTCTGGCAGTCAGTAATAAGCCATATAAATAACTTAAGTGACACCCATTCATGACGATAGGGATCGCCTTGAAAAGTAGAATGAAAAAGCTTCTTTTGAAAGCCAATGGTAGACTTGCCAATATCGTGTAATAGAGCGGCGATAGTGGCGATAATTTGCATGCTTTCTAATGATGTCCACTCATTTTCCCACTCTCGGTGCAACAAATTGCGTCTAGTCCAGTTAACAGGAACAATCCCAACGTCATTAAATCTACGCTTATTGCCTACTATCCATACTAGCTCTGTCAGCTGACGAGTTTTATTACGATGACAGCTAACCGCAGTAGACTTAGTAGCCGACTTGCGTAGCAGCTGCTTGACCGTTTTTAGCCCATCTTCTGTAATGGCAGTCTGCCAAACATTGTTACCAATGCGATTGGCAAAGGCATCTAAGATACGCCGCGTACGACTAAGCGATTTCTTTTCACATTGAGAGACAAAGGTGACAATCATTTATGCCTCCCAATTTGAAGTCATAGCAAGCTGTTTTACGACTTCAAACTGATAGTCCAAGGCTTTGTGTTTAGTAAACATATTGAGACACTCTTGTCTGAACTGCTGCTCACTGAGGTTCTCAGCAGCACAAATAAAAGCGAGGGGCAGCACCAGCGCGTCTTTTATAATATCGGCAATATCGAATACCAATGCACCACGCCGGGTTTTGCCATGCATCACCGCAAAGCCATGCGGAATACCCAACGTCCACGCTGTGGTTGCACCAAGACCGTAAGCCAAATAGTTGCCATGATTGAGAAAGCCATTGGCCTTATCAATGCCCTCATGCTCACGGGTAAAGCCATCATAGCCGGTATTTTTTGCGGCCAGCTTATACAGCTTCTTGGTAAGTCGTGCCTCAAGCTGTAGCAAGTGCATCACTTCTTGCTGTTGATTAATCTGACGGATATTATCTTTAAGGAGGGCTTGCACCGCATCAATATTGCTATCAAAGCCCCATTGTTTTAAGTCGCTATCTTTACTCCAAACCGTTTGTAGATAGGCGAGACGAGCGTGTTGCAAATGCTTGGCAGCGGTTAAGCGCTTTTCATCATCCCACCACCAACTCATCCAGCCTTGAATATATTCAGTGGGACGATATTCACTTTGCGGTGTCATCCACTCGACATAGACTTCACGTTCAGCACCCATAAATAACGGCGAGCCGCCACCGCCACAAAACCCAACCAATACGCCTGCTTGTGACAACAGTCGCATCGCTGCTTGAGTAATGGACGTCCCTGTACCAAGCAGTATTGAGGTAGTATTAGCAATAGGAATGTTATAGTACAGATTGGCCTTGTCGTCTTCGGTCAGATATAACACACGACCGTCTTTTTGCATGACGCGACAATGAGAGAGGTAGTAGATGTTGGCACGTTTTGAGTGCAAGATGGTTTTAAGATCTGAGCTGTCAAAAGCAGTGTTGGTATAAGGATTACTAGGCTTTGCCACATTGACTCCACAACCAAACGCTAACGTGTACGCTTGATATTTTATGTTGAGGTGATGGGTTTGTTTTTTTAACAAATTATTATGTTTGACTCAAAAACAACAACCAATTAATGTCTATAAAATTACCGTCTAATGCCAGTGTAAGAAACCAATCAATAAAAAACAAGGGTTGAGTCTACTAAGACGACAATTGCTGTCGTGACAGGTCGGATTTTTATTTTTAACGATCAAACTTACACTACAGTTCGAACGTTGAGCCTGCCAATCAATGTGCTACCATAACAAGCTTATTGTCATGAATATAAATGATGATAAGTGTCGGCGTTTATTGCCCTATTTCTCTCACCCATGCCCAGCTAAATCGCGTCTAACTGTCGTGGCATAACCAATAAAGTCAGCCTTCTTGTGAATCATTCTACCGACCAGACCCAAAGTACCGTCCCACAGCCTTCTGTCTCACCAAATCATTCAACGTCATGGGTTTTAAAGCTCACTTTTGGCTTGATTGGCATGTTCGCTTTTTTACAAGTGTATTCTATTCAAGCGGTGCTACCCGTCCTGATGGTAGATTTTGCGGCGACTGAAGTGCAAGCCGGTATGATCGTTGGGGCAACCGTATTAGCAATCGCTATCATGTCACCGTTTTTGGGCATGCTCTCTGATGCGGTCGGGCGTAAGTCATTTATCGTTGGTGCTTTGTTGTTTTTAGCGATACCGACGGCGCTCATTGCGCAAAGCCCTAGCATTGGTTGGATGGGTATATGGCGCTTCATACAAGGACTCTCTGTGCCCGGTATTACTGTGGTGACCATTGCCTATATCGGAGAAGAGTTTGAGGGACGGGCTGTCACTGAGTTGATGTCATTTTATGTCTCAGGTTCGGTATTTGGCGGCTTTATGGGACGATTTTTGCTCGGGCATTTACACGAGCTTATCGGCTGGCGTGCCGGCTATTATGTGATGGCAGCGATGACGCTGATAGGTGCGCTCTGGGTCGGTAAAATGCTACCCTCATCGCGTCACTTTGAGGCCAATCCGAACTTTCGCTCAGCGATACAGACGCTGGGTGAGCATTTGACCAATCGTTACGTGGTGACCGCCTGTTTGCTTGGTGCTTGTGTATTATTCTCATTAGTTGGCTGTTTTACCTTTATTAATTTGCACTTAACAGGCACGCCATATGAGCTCGGTACGGGTGCGCTGGCCAATATTTTTGCGGTGTACTTAATTGGGGTAGTCATTACGCCATTGTCCTCTACATTGCTACGTCGATTTGGTTCAGCACGAACCGTTCGGGTGGCCGTTATTGTGTCGATATTTGGGATGTTATTGACGCTGGTGACGCCACTTTGGGGTATTATTGTAGGGCTGGCGATTATGTCCTCTGGCGTGTTTGTCACTCAGGCGGCAACGATTAGCTATATTGCGGTCAATGTCAAAAAAGGTCGCTCGCTGGCTTCTGGCTTATACTATATGGGCTATTATGCAGGTGGCACTCTAGGGGCATGGCTATGCGGGATAGCGTACGCGCGCGGTCAATGGTCACTTACCGTATGGCTGTTATTATTCGTGCAAGTACTGGCATTATCGGTCGCTAGCTTTGGCATGATAAAAACCAAACCCCGAACCACTTAACCTATATATAGCTCGTCAAATATGACATAAAAATCACAGCTACTATCTTAATACTTACGTAAGCAGCCTTTACATGGTTGAGGTTTTTTCTTACTATCATTACAAGGTTTGTCGAGCATATTTTTTATTAAAATAATAATTTCAGTTCGCCTCAAACCCTTTAATAGCCATTAAAATTACTGTAAATAATTAACAAGGACGTCAGATTTATGTCAAATATCTATCACAGTGCGCCAGCTGCTTATGAGTTCCCATTACTGATTAAGCAGTTGTTAAACCGTGCCAAAACCGTCTCACAAGATCAAGAAATCGTTTATGCAGATAAAAAGCGCTTCACTTATAAAGATCTGTTTAATCGTATCAATCGCTTGGCCAATGTTTTAGCCGACCTGAATCTTGATACTGGTGATGTGGTTGCCGTTATGGATTGGGATAGCCATCGCTATTTAGAATCCTACTTTGCGGTGCCAATGTCGCAGTATATTTTGCAGACCGTTAATATCCGTCTATCACCAGAAAAGGTGCTGTACACCATCAATCATGCAAAACCAAAAGTGCTGATGCTGAACTCTGAGTTTGCCGCACTGGTGAAGGATTATCAGTTTGAAAACTCCAGTATCGAGCATATTATTTGGCTAGATGATAATGGCATGACGGTAGAAGGCGTTTTTGGTGATAACCAAAGTCGCGTAACGGGTGAGTATGAGGCATTGCTAGAAGCCGCTGATGATACTTTTGAGTTTCCAGATTTTGATGAAAACACGATTGCAACGACTTTTTATACCTCAGGCACCACAGGCGATCCAAAAGGCGTGTTTTTTAGTCATCGTCAGTTGGTACTACATAGTATGGCAGAAGCCGCCACGCTGGGTATGTTGCCGAACAAACAAGGCGTGAGTAACGGCGATGTTTATATGCCGATGACGCCGATGTTCCATGTGCATGCATGGGGTTTTCCTTTTACCGCGACCATGGTTGGTCTAAAGCAAGTCTATCCGGGACGCTATGCGCCTGATACTTTGCTCGATTTAATCATCAATGAAAAAGTCAGCATCACCCATTGTGTGCCGACGATTCTGCAAATGGTACTCAAAGAAGCGCAAGATCGAGGTGCCAGTTTTAATGGTCTAAAAATGATCATTGGTGGTTCAAGATTGACCGAAGGGTTAGCAAAGTCTGCATTGGCACAAGATATCGAAGTCTATACGGGCTACGGTATGTCGGAGACAGCGCCGCTCATTAGCCTGACAGAATTTAGCCTCAACGAGCCAGAAATGACGGAAGAAGAAGACATCGCTCGCCGTTGTATGACTGGTAAGCCAGTGGTTATGGTGGACGCCCAGATATGGAGTACAAGTAATGAGCCAGTTGGCACGGGTGAAGAAAATACGGGCGAGCTGGTATTGCGTGCACCGTGGTTGACCCAAAGCTATCTAAAAAATGACGATGCTGGCAAAGAGCTGTGGGAAAATGGCTATATGCATACTCAAGATATTGCCTATGTACGGCCTGATGGCTATATTAGAATCACGGACCGTCTAAAAGATGTGATTAAATCAGGTGGTGAGTGGATTTCATCATTAGAGATTGAGACGATTTTGTCGCTGCATCCATCAGTGGCTGATGTGTCGGTCATTGGCGTTCGTGATAAGCAGTGGGGCGAGCGCCCATTGGCATTAGTGGTGCTCAAGCCTAATGCTCAAGAGACCAAAGTCGAAGATATCAAAGCCATTGCTGAGAAAGCGGTAGAGCGCGGTATCATTCCTAAGTATGGTGTGCCCAGTCAGTTCAAGTTCGTTGATGAATTGCCCAAAACTTCTGTAGGCAAGCATGACAAAAAAGTCATGCGTGAGATGTATGCCGATCAGACCGAAGTATAACTTTACGTGTCTCATTATCTAAAGTCGTTAGCTGTTAAAGTATTTAAATGTTCATTATGATCGAACAGATTAAACGCTTAACAGTTGACCTTTATTGTTAGCTCTGCTACATTTTAAACCGATACATAATGTATCGGTTTTTCAGTTCTGGCACGGATGACCAGTACCTCATTACGATATTGTTTATCACAACTATATTCAAAACTATATTGCATCATATCTTGTTTACGCTAAGGACAGCTATTATGAGCGACCCAATCAACAACCAAGTGGCAACCGAACTTTCTGAAAATGGCCAAACTCCAGCCACTCAGATCCCGAGCTTTGCTGATATTTACCACAGCTCTATCAACGATCGCGAGCAATTCTGGGCAGAGCAAGCGAAACGTATCTACTGGCATAAAGAGCCGGAACAAATCCTTGATGACAGTAATTTGCCGTTTGCTAAATGGTTCGTCGGCGGTGAGACCAACCTCTGCTATAACTGTGTCGATCGCCATCTGCCTGATCGTGCTGAGCAAGATGCTTTTATTTGGCTGTCCTCAGAGATCAATCAAGAGCTAATAGAAACCTTCCCCACCGTGGCTGATGCTTTTAGCGATTTGGGCAATAACGTTGAGTTCTATACAGACTATACCAAGCGCCGCCTAACCTATAATGACTTGTATAAAGAGGTCAACTATTTCGCAGATGTGCTGCAACGTCATGGTGTTGGAGAGGGCGATCGAGTCATCATTTATATGCCGATGATTTTAGAGGCCGCTTATGCCATGTTGGCTTGTGCGCGTATCGGTGCGATTCATTCGGTGGTATTTGGTGGGTTTGCCGCGCACAATTTAGCCATTCGTATGGATGATGCCGAGGCAAAAATGGTCATCACGGTCGATGCTGGTCTGCGCGGTGGTAAAGTTATTAATTACAAAAACCTTGTCAATCAAGGGGTAGAGCAAGCGACAGCCAAGCCTGAGCATGTATTGGTCGTTGATCGTGGTATTTTACCTTTTGCAGCGCAAGCGATAGATATCGATTATGCGACTGAGCGCCGCATCAGCTGCGAGGCTAATGCCATCGTTGATCCCGTATGGTTAGAGTCCAATACCCCATCGTATTTACTTTATACCTCAGGTACTACTGGCACGCCAAAGGGCGTACAGCGTGACACGGGCGGTCATGCCGTGGCGTTAACGACCTCGATGGACTATATTTATGATGGTAAAGCTGGTGAGACCTTTTGGGCGATATCCGATATTGGCTGGGCAGTGGGTCACTCTTATACTATTTATGCGCCATTGTTGGCAGGTATGACCAGCGTCATGTACGAAGGTCTACCGCACCGTCCCAATCCGGGCATCTGGTGGCGTATCGTTGAGGCCAACAAGGTGAATATTCTTTTCACCGCGCCTACAGGTGTGCGTATGCTCAAAAAGCAAGATGAAACTTGGATGACACGCTATGATGTCTCTAGTCTTAAGTCTTTCTTTTTAGCCGGTGAGCCACTTGATCAGTCTACAGCGGATTGGTTAAAGAAACATCTGGGCGTGCCTATTTTAGATCATTACTGGCAAACTGAGTCCGGCTGGCCCATTCTAAGCAATACCCCAAAATTTGATGATAAACCGCACAAACAAGGCTCACCTGGTTATCCGATGTATGGCTATGATGCGCATGTGATCAATGAAAAAACAGGCGAGCGTTGCGCTGCGGGCGAAAAAGGCTTGCTGGCAATTACTGCGCCTCTACCACCTGGCTGCCTGACAACCGTATGGCGTAACGATGAGCGCTTTATTAGCAGCTACTTTAGTTTAGCTGATGGCAATGAGTACTCTACATCAGACTATGCCGTAACTGACGAAGATGGTTGCTTTTATATACTTGGCCGTACCGATGATGTCATCAATGTCGCTGGTCATCGGATTGGTACTCAAGAGATTGAGGAGGCGATTAGCACCCATCCTGAGATGGCAGAGTGTGCCGTTGTGGGCATTCATGATGAGCTGAAAGGCGAGTTACCCATCGCGTTTTGTGTGCTAAGAGACCACACCCAAGTGGCCACAACCGAAAACCGCTTTCGCTTTGAACAACAAATCATTGGCGCAGTCGTCAAGTCGCTTGGCGGCATTGCGCGTCCAGCAGCGGTTTATTTCCCGCAATCAGTACCAAAGACCCGTTCTGGTAAAATACTACGCCGCGCCATACGTGCGCTGGCCGAAAACAAGCCCACAGGAGATATGTCAACACTCGACAATCCAGCAGCGATTGATGCGATTAAGCAGTCTATGAAAGATTATTAGGAAATAATCAGCCTAGGTTTTTTGGTTAAAGTGTGCTAGATATTCAAAAATAGTCTCTGTCGGAGCTATGGTTGAACATCTGGCACACTTTAAGAGAATACCCAATTTTACCTAGCGCATTTCTACGACTTATTCGTTTGCGTTAAAGGAAGTTGCTGTTATGGATATTTTTGCCATTGTATTGTCTTTGGTATTGTTAATGTATTTTGCTTATCGAGGAGTGAGTGTTTTAATACTAGCCCCTGTTCTTGCCATTCTAGCTGTTGTTCTAAGCGGCGTTGGCAGTCAAAGCATGGGAATGTATACCCAGATATTTATGGAGGGGATGGGCAGCTTTGCGGTTAAGTACTTTCCCTTATTTTTACTCGGGGCTATTTTTGGCAAGCTGATGCAAGACTCAGGCTATGCTTATGCCATTGCCAAAACTTTAGTGACAAGATTAGGAGACAAGCATGCCATGCTATCGGTGGTATTGGCTTGCGCTATTCTTACTTATGGCGGGGTATCCGCTTTTGTGGTTACTTTTGCCATATACCCGATTGCCGCTGCTTTGTTCAGACACGTCAATATTCCCAAAAGATTGATACCGGGTGCGATTTGTATTGGTGCCTTAACACTGACCATGACCGCATTACCGGGTACTCCTTCAATTCATAACGCTATTCCCATGCCTTACTTTGAGACAGATGCATTTGCAGCCCCTGGATTAGGCATTATTGCCGCAATAATTATGCTGGGTGGCGGTATGTTATGGATGAGTCGCCAACTTCGTATTGCCCGTGTGAATAATGAAGGGTATGGCAATCATACTTTAAATGAACAAGACAGCCCTTCGAACAACGATATACCCAATTTCTGGCTAGCACTATTGCCCATTGTCATCGTTATATCAGGCAATTATGTCTTTTCAAAGATCATAATACCTTTGTGGAGCAACAGCTACTTAGCTGATGAAAAATTTGGAGGGGTAGAACTAAGCTCGGTCATTGGTATTTGGTCCATAATTCTATCGTTGGTTTTGGCTTGTATTTTTGTTATGGCATTTAATTTTAGAAAAATGGACAGTGTAAAAGAAAGTTTAAACAAAGGCGCTATGGGATCTTTACTGCCGATTTTTAATACGGCATCAGAGGTGGGCTATGGGTCTGTTATTGCGACGCTTGCAGGCTTTGCCATTATCAAACAGTACCTTATGGGGTTTGCGCCAGGCAATCCATTGATATCTGAAGCGATCATGATTAATGTTTTAGCGGGTATCACAGGATCAGCGTCTGGTGGGTTGGGTATTGCCCTAGAGATTATGGGCGCAAGTTATATGCAATTAGCAGAGCAGTATAATATTGACCCTGAACTGATGCATCGTATCGCTTCTTTAGCGGCAGGTGGGCTGGACTCATTACCACATAACGGGGCTATCATAACCATGCTCGCTATTTGTGGGCTCACCCATAGAGAGTCCTATAGAGATATCTTTGTGACGGCTGTCTTAGTCCCGTTGATAGCACTAATCACAGTGATTACCTTAGGAACAATGTTTGGGTCGTTTTAATCCTTTGTAGAATGATAGTTTGTTACCTAGAAACAAGGTAAACGCTCTAATTTATATATAAAATTTGTTTATATTGCTACTTATGTTGTTTTTTACTCATATTTCACCTTTGAGCTCATGGACTCTCATGGGCTTTTTTTGTTCCTAAATTTTACTCTGCGTGTTTAAGTTAGCGATAAATAATGGCTGATATAAATTTATGATGTCTATGTTTAACGTTCAGGTTTAAAGTTTAGGTTTAACGTTCAGGTCTAGCGTTCATATTTACCATCAAAATACCATTCGGAAGGCTAATAGACTTTTACCAGCGCCCATACTAACAAGGATATTTTTCTTTAGAAGGAAATCCTTTACTAAAACTTCAACAAAGCCCTTGACCCTAAAATTGTTTTATTGTTATAGTCAATAACGATACGTAATAAATCATTTTATAATTAATGTGATTTGTAGCAACCTATGAATTTTTAATCCTCCTCATAACTATAAAGATACCGTTACGCGGTAGTCTCGCAAACAAGATAAGGATATCTTATGCACCACGTTCAGCAGCTCATCAATGGTCAATTTGTTGATTCTAATACCAGCGAATGGATTGATATCACCGATCCTGCCACCCAAGAAGTCATTGCCAAAGTCCCGCAGACCACAGATGATGAGATTAACCAAGCCGTTGCTGCTGCCCAAGCGGCTTTTCAGACTTGGCGCAAAACACCGATTACCACTCGTGCTCGTATCTTTTTAAGATACCAAGCGTTGATACGCGAGCATATGGATGAACTGGCAGCAATCTTAACCGCTGAACAAGGCAAAACGATTGCAGATGCCCGTGGTGATGTATTCCGTGGCCTAGAAGTGGTCGAGCATGCCGCAGGTATTGCAAATTTACAGGTTGGCGATTTCGTCGAAAACGTGGCCTCAGATGTGGATACCTACAGTATTTGGCAGCCACTTGGCGTCTGTGCAGGCATTACACCCTTTAATTTTCCAGCGATGATTCCGCTTTGGATGTTCCCGATGGCGATTGCTACGGGCAATACCTTCATTTTAAAGCCTTCTGAGCAAGATCCGATGGTCACCATGCGTTTGGTTGAGTTGGCAGTCGAAGCGGGCGTACCCGAAGGCGTGCTAAACGTGGTACATGGCGGCAAAGTGACCGTTGATGCGATTTGTGACCATCCCGATATCAAGGCGGTTTCTTTTGTTGGATCAACCAACGTCGGCAAACACGTCTACGAGCGTGCCAGCAAATCAGGCAAGCGTGCCCAGTGCATGATGGGTGCCAAAAACCATGGCGTTATCTTACCTGATGCCAATAAAGAGCAAACGCTCAATCAACTAGCGGGTGCCGCCTTTGGTGCTGCTGGTCAACGTTGTATGGCGCTGTCAGTCGTGGTGTTAGTCGGTGCTGCTGGTGAGTGGATTGATGACATTAAAGCCAAAGCAGAAGGCTTAATCGTCTCAGCTGGTAAGCATGATAAAGACTTAGGCCCACTTATTTCTCCTGCCGCCAAGGCTCGTGTTGAGCATTTGATTGGTACGGGCGTAGAAGAAGGCGCTAGTCTGTTGCTTGATGGTCGCGGTATCACCGTCGAAGGCTATGAAAAAGGCAACTTCGTCGGGCCAACTATCTTTGATAATGTCACAAGCGATATGCAGATTTATAAAGAAGAAATTTTTGGTCCAGTGCTTTGCATTATGCGTGCCGCCAGCCTTGATGAAGCGATTGAGCTGCTTAATGCCAATCCACATGGTAACGGTACGGCTATCTTTACTCAGTCAGGTGCTGCAGCGCATAAATTCCAGCAAGACATTCAGGTCGGTCAAATCGGTATCAACTTGCCGATTCCTGTGCCGCTACCGATGTTCTCATTCTCAGGCTCACGTGCCAGCAAACTTGGTGATCTTGGTCCTTATGGTAAGCAAGCCGTTCAGTTTTATACTCAGACCAAGACGGTAACTGCGCGTTGGTTTGATGATGAGGCAAGCCGCGGCGTCAATACCACTATTTCAATTTAATCGTTAATCCGCTATACGTGTGGTATAGCGCCACTCATGTTTCATATGTTTTTTAATATCAAAGCATAATTTTGTGATGGTCGTTATGCCACTGCTATACTGTATAAACGATATTAAACGAATGACTCATCAAACCTGAGTCACCATATTTGCTTTGCAAGCACAAGGATGATCTTATGGATTTCTCATTGACAGACGACCAAATTGCCTTTCGCCAAACTGCCAGACAGTTTGCGCAAAAAGAGCTAAAGCCAAATGCAGCTGAGTGGGATCGCACCTCACATTTCCCAGTCGATGTTATCAAAAAATCAGGTGAGCTTGGGTTTTTGGGGCTGTATACCAATCCAGATTATGACGGTTTAGGATTACCGCGCTTAGATTCTGCTATGGTTTTTGAAGAGTTGGCATGGGGTGATACGTCTGTGGCGGCTTATATGAGCATTCATAATATGGCAGGCTGGATGATCGGTGAATATGGTAGCGATGTCCTATGCAAAAAATATTTGCCGAAGATGGTCAGCGGTGAATGGCTTGGCAGCTACTGCTTGACAGAAGCTAATGCTGGCTCTGATGCAGCCTCATTGCGTACCAAGGCTGATAAGCAAGGCGACCATTATGTGCTTAATGGGGAAAAAGCCTTTATCTCCGGTGCTGGTGAGACTGATGTATTAGTAGTGATGGCACGGACAGGTGGCGCAGGGCCGAAAGGCATCTCAGCATTCGTTATCGATGCGCATAGCGCTGGTATTGAATATGGCAAAAATGAGCATAAGATGGGCTGGAAAGCACAGCCAACGCGAACCATTAGCTTTAAAGACGTCAAAGTGCCAGCAGAAAACTTAATAGGTGAAGAAGGTCAAGGCTTTCGTATCGCTATGAAAGGCTTAGATGGTGGACGTATCAATATCGGTATCTGTGCAGTTGGTACGGCACAGTCAGCGCTAGAGACCGCAACCAATTATGTGCAGGAGCGTAGTCAATTTGGTAGCCAGATTGCCAGCTTGCAATCAGTACAGTTCAAGCTTGCTGACATGCTGACGCAAACCATTACTGCACGGCAAATGCTGTATTTGGCGGCTAGTAAAGTCGATAACAATGATGGGCAAGCGTCTACCTACTGCGCCATGGCAAAGCGTCTCTCGACTGACCTTTGTTTTGATGTCGCCAATGAAGCGCTACAGCTACACGGTGGTTATGGCTATCTAAATGAATATCCACTTGAGCGCCATGTACGAGATTTGCGTGTGCATCAGATTTTGGAAGGCACCAATGAGATCATGCGAGTGATTGTCTCGCGTCAGCTATTGCAGGACGATGCGTTGGATCAATTACGTTAACTGCATTAGTCAGCTAATCTGGCTTAGCTATGATTAGCTGCAGCTTTTGTACCTAGCGCCTAACCAATAAACCATACCAAATTCAGATAAAATAAAGGACTATTTATGACGGATTATACCAATCTCAAGTTATCGATTGACGGTCATACTGCTACTGTGACATTGAATAACCCGCCAGCCCATACGTGGACGATGGACAGTCTACCAGCGCTAAAGCAGCTGGTGACTGATCTTAACGCCAATGATGATGTTTATGCCTTAATCATTCATGGCGATGGTGAGAAGTTCTTTTCAGCGGGTGCGGATTTGAATAATTTCTCGGATGGTGATAAAGGCCGAGCAATAAGCATGGCCATCGCTTTTGGCGACGCGTTTGAAGCGTTGTCGGCTTATCGCGGCGTCAGTATCGCGGTTATCAACGGCTATGCCATGGGCGGCGGACTTGAGTGTGCGTTGGCATGTGACATTCGTATCGCAGAAGCACATGCACAGATGGCCTTACCAGAAGCTGGTGTTGGCTTATTGCCATGCGCGGGTGGCACCCAAAATCTAACAGCTTTAGTGGGTGAAGGTTGGGCGAAGCGCATGATATTGTGCGGCGAGCGTGTTGATGCAGATACCGCATTACGTATCGGCTTGGTTGAAGAAGTCGCTGCTAAAGGGGAAGGGCTACAAGCAGCACAAAAGCTTGCGCAAAAAGTCGCTAAGCAATCACCCGTTGCCGTCAGCTATTCTAAAACACTTATCCAAGCCGCTAGAAATACCCCGCCTGCGCAAAACCTTATCCATGAGCGCGAAGCTTTCGTGAAATTGTTTGATACCAACGATCAGCGCGAAGGCGTACAAGCATTCTTAGAGAAGCGCAAACCTACGTGGCAAAATAAATAGTCTGTAGGCATGTCTTGATATTTACTTTACTCATTTTAATTTTGGTAGGTCTCTTTTATGACAGCAGCAACAGAAAACACAGAACAAGCAGCGCCTGTATTGTTTAATACTGAACCGACAGAGTGTGGCCATCTTATTGGTATCATGACGTTAAATACTCCCAAATCACTCAATGCCTTAAGTGTTGAGATGTGTCAATTGTTATCACAACAGTTAGAGCAATGGCAAAGTGATGAGCACGTAATGGCGATACTACTAAAAGGGGCAGGCGATAAGGCGTTTTGTGCTGGCGGGGATATACGTAAACTCTATGACAGCATGTCTGCCAGTGCGCCAATGCCAAACCCTTATGCGACTGAGTTTTTCAGCCATGAGTATCGTCTATACCGCCAAATGCACTTTTATACTAAGCCATTAATACTATGGGGTGACGGCATTATTATGGGCGGTGGCATGGGATTGATGTCAGGTTGCAGCCATCGTCTGGTGACCGAGCGCACCCGCTTTGCGATGCCAGAAGTGACTATTGGACTGTTCCCCGATGCTTCTGGCAGTTGGTTTTTGCAGCGTATGCCAGCCAAAGCAGGTTTGTTCTTAGGACTAACGGGTGCGATGTGCAATGGTAACGACGCAATGTTGGCTAACCTTGCAGAGTATGCTGTCGCCAGTAGTGATTATGATGCCGTCATACAAAGTTTAAAACAGAGCGATTGGCAGGTTGCAGCTAGTAGTACGGATAAATGTGATAACAATAGTGCCTACAGTATCGTTAGCCGCGCACTGGCAGCACAGCCTGTTGCCGAGTTGCCTGCTAGTAAGCTAGCAACATACTGGCAGCCTATCCAGCAATTGATGAATAGCGGCGGTCTAGGCGATATTGATGCGCTCCTACAAAGCGACGAGGCATTGGCAAATCTAGATGCAAACTTTGCTGATGATAGCTGGACGCAGCGAGCAGTGACTACTTATCGCCAAGGTTGCCCAGTGACCGTTGCTTTGACCTATGCGCTTTATCATAAAGTCACAGATTTATCGATAGAGCAGGTTCTATATTTAGAAACCAATGTGGCGGTACATTGTGCGGCCAATCCTGACTTTAGAGAAGGCGTACGTGCGCTATTGATTGATAAAGATCGCAATCCGCAATGGTCGCGTTCATTAGCCGACTGTCTCAGTACCGAAGGTCAGAATTACATTCATCAGCACTTTGCGAACCCTTATTCTAAAGGCGAGCATCCCTTGGGCGATTGGTTGGGTGATGAGGCAGCAGGCAATCAGCTGGTGCGTTAAAGACTGGATGTGTCAATTCAATATAAATATTAAATATAAATTAAACTCAAATAAACAGCGTACAACTATATATGTAGCATTATACGTAGCAAGCAATGCCTGCACGTATGATCAATACTTAACCATCAAGGAATGATGAGATGAATACAAAGGATGTAAATGCCACCAGTAGCGATACTACTAAGCCAAATATTGCCTTTATTGGGCTTGGTAATATGGGCGCACCGATGGCAGAAAACTTGTTAAAAGCAGGTTATACACTATCTGTCTATGATTTGTCTGAGGACGCGACTCAGCGTTTACAGCAAGCAGGTGCTAGCGTGGCGGATAGCCCGAAAGACGCTGCAAGCAATGCGCAAGTCGTTATTAGCATGTTACCAGCTGGCAAGCACGTCCATTCTGTCTATCTTGGAGATAGTGGTCTGCTCGCAGAATTACCCAAAGGCACCTTGGTCATCGATAGTAGTACGATAGCCGCAGCTGATGCAAGGACGGTAGCAGAGGCGGCAAGTGAGCTTGGCATTGACTTCATAGATGCGCCAGTCTCAGGCGGTACGGGCGGTGCCATCGCTGGTAGTTTAACCTTTATCGTCGGTGGCAGCGACGATGCATTTGCCAAAGCAGAGCCGATACTAGCAGTCATGGGCAAAAACATCTTTCATGCAGGCGACCACGGTGCCGGACAAGTCGCGAAAATCTGTAATAATATGCTGTTAGGTATTCTCATGGCAGGGACAGCAGAGGCGATCAATTTGGGTGTCAAAAACGGCTTAGATCCAAAAGTGCTGTCAGATATTATGCTACAAAGCTCAGGTCGTAATTGGACACTAGAAGTCTATAACCCTTATCCGCAAGTAATGGAAAATGTGCCATCCAGTAATGGTTATAAAGGCGGCTTTATGAGTAAGCTGATGCAAAAAGATCTGAATCTTGCGATGCAAACCGCTCAGGATACCAATGTTGAGACACCAATGGGTGCCAAAGCGACAGAGCTGTATGAAGCTCACACAGTCGAGAATGGTGATAGGGATTTTTCTAGCATCATGGGTCGTCATGACGCATCGTTGCTGTCTTAGAAATACAAAGACTTATAGATAAAAAAAAGGTCTACGCTATGATATTAGCGCAGACCTTTTTTTGAGTTTGGTTTTGATTGTCAATGTTGTTAATTTTGTAGGTCATATACTAGCGTCTGTACATCCTGCGCGGCTTTTCGCAGTCGTGGTACATGGGTCAACAGCTCGTCTAGCGACACGCGTATGGTTGGTGCGTGCAGATATAATGAAGCCAGATAGCGTGACTTCTTGTCCAATATAGGCACAGCGACTGCCACCATCTCAGAGATAAACTCCTCGTTGTCGATGCCGATACCAGTATCGGCGATACGATCAAGCTCAGCATTCAATGCATCAATATCGGTGATAGTATTTTTGGTGAACTTATCTAGTGGCAAACCTTGCAATATTTTATGACGGCTAGTAGGAGACAATTGACTCAAATATAGCTTACCTGTCGCTGTACACCACATGGGTGATTTTGCCCCTACAGGGAGATAAATCTGCAATGGTAAGGTCGTTTGTGCACGGTTGGTATAAATCATATCCATATGATAGGGAATACCAATCCCGCAAGTTTCTTTAATTTCGTTAACCAGCTTTTGCAGGATCATCTGCCTTTCATTAAAGAATAGACGTTGTTGCCAGAGCTCAACACTCAGATTGCGTACCCGTTTGCCAGGGATAATACCGCCACCAATATCAACGGTCAAAAAACCATCATCAACCAAGTTTTGAATCAATCGATGGATGGTTGGTTTAGGGATATCTAACTCTTGTGACAGCTCAAGTGGAGAAAGCGGCTTAGAAGCATAGGACACCGCCTCGATGATCTCTAGCACACGGGTAATTGATGATACTTTAGGCATAAAAATGGCTCAATAGTAAGAAAAAAATAAGGCGGAGAACAGCAAAACGTTTAGAACGATGAGTGAAGCATTGGCAACGCTAACGTATATACTATATGCCTATCTAATTTAGCATAATATTAGCCTCAGACAAGCACTACTCACGCTATAATTAATCACACCATAAATAAACATACGATTATCAGTTCAATCTTATTTAAAATGTCCATTACACCGCAAATAGCAGAATCAGTAATAAAAGATACGTCAACTCACAAATCACAACAAACGGTAGTAATAAGCTAACTAACTACTATTGAGTTGGTTCAGCGGCTCATTCATCATAATGACATATTTTGTAATACCATCACATGAATATTAAGCCAGCTGATATTCATGTCTGTGCTCTTTAGTTACTTTGAGAGCGTTGTGTAACAGGAACATGAAGTTTTGCGGGTTAGTGTAGTAATTATTACAATTTCTATGCAATCTTTACATAATGGCAAATAAAAAGCGCGTCTATAGGGGTGACTTTTTGAGCCAAAATTGTTTTAATCTGCTCAACAAAATGGTGGTTTAAAAAAAAGCTAAATTATCATTTTTTACGGGCGAGTTATTTCACACTTTAGGAGAGTAATTATGAAACTTATTAAATTATCTGCAATCTCTGCTGCTATTTTAGCATCAACTGCAGCTTTAGCTGCTGAACCTGTTATCGTTGTTGACAGTGCTGATGCCGTCGTATACGAAGCTGAGCCTGTAGCTGTTGCTTACCAAGCTGAGCCTGCTTATGCATACAATGCTGATGCTGGTATGGTACGTAACACGACTGGTGCAGTTGTTGGTGGTACTAAAACTTTCTTTCAAACAGCTGTTAATCCAGCCGCTGTTAGCGCTGAAGTTGGTACACTAGGTTATGGTGCTAACGTTGCTTGGGCAATGAATGACAAAACTGAATTACAAGCTGGTTGGGCAGGTGGTGATGTAGCTGATCTTTTCGGCGGTGACTTTGATGCTAACGGCGTAAACTACGACGTTGATTCTGATTTCAGCAACCCATACCTAGGCGTACAACTACGTCCTGCTGCTAACTGGTTCACTATGGGTGCTGGTATCATCGTTCCTGACAACGATATCGACGTGACTGCTAATGCGGATGGTGGTATAAGCGGTTTTTATGAAGTGGATGATGTTAAATATGATGCTAATGGTGTTAGCCTTGAAGGTACACTAGAGCACCGTAACAAGTTGGCACCTTATGCTACTATCGGCTTCCGCCCTAACATTAGCAAGAACTGGGGTGTGTTCGGTGAGATCGGTGCAGCATATATGGGTAAAACTGATGCTACTATCACTAGCTTAAATCCTGATCAAGCTCTTCTTGCAGAAGATTCTAACGGTACTCCTATTGTAGGACTTACTGGTAAAGATTTAGCAGCATCAGCAGAGCAAGAACTTGAAGAAGAAAACTACCTAGAGTGGTTACCAATTGTTAAACTTGGTGCAACTTACCGTTTCTAATCTAATCACAGTCTAAGCACTGTATTTAGATTAAGCGTAAAAAAAGGCGACCTTCGGGTCGTCTTTTTTCGTCTAAAATAAAGGGGAAGGATTATCTGTAATAAAGGGGAAGTCTTATCTGTGGAGGTTGTTGCAAATACTATTTAAAAAACGATAACAGTTTGCTGAGAGGGCAAAATGACAATGCAATAGCTAGCCTTATTATCGCTGATAACAGATAAAGAAGCGTTTTCATTGACGATGTTGATCAGGTTAGGCATTAAGTAGGAATAATCCACTCCTAAGCCTTGTGCTAATTTATATTGATAAACCTTGATAAAACTTTCTTTTATTTGCCATAGCAGCTTAGTGATAGCACTACGCTCACATGTGGGTAATGCTTGTAATGCAGCAGTTTCATGAGGATGATAAAAACGCTGCGCCACATGCCATGCAACCTCATTGGTTTCTATATCGATCCCCACGGCATGACGACGACTGATGACTACTGCGATATAATTGCTTGGGGTTATATTATTGTTATGCTCAGAATCTTTACCGCTATCATTTCGATGACCCATATCTGTATGACTGAAACATACATAATGTTGACTCTCAACCAGTCGATAGGGGAAGCTTGATTCATCTAAGGTATCAGTGATTTCTAACTTATTGAGCAATGCTTTTAGCAGTAACCGAACGCCTTTACGCTGCCGTTGACGTTGGTTGTGAGCAAATTCTTTTACGGATAACTGGCTTTGCAAGGGGTGGTAATACCAGTTAATACGAGATATTTTATGAAAATCCGTATTTAGGACATGAGGAACTGATAAGCGTGTCGATTTACCCCATATAGCTTTAGTGTTTACATACAGCGGTTCGCTCACTTGTGCGGTTGCACACCATGTCATCGGATCGAGCTGAGTGTACTGAATGTGAGTTAACGGTAAGGTTGGCATTGTTTATATTTAATAATCATTAATGGGTTAGCTCTTTTTAGCATAAAAAGCTTGGGAATGAGTGATTCCGTTATCTTAGCGCAATAAAAACTCAAAAGCCCAGCAATATTAATATTACTGGGCTTTTATAAAGCGAATGACGCTTTATTGATTGTTATCAGTTGTACCGGTTTTAGTAAGACAATTCAGCACGGCGATTCTGTGCATAGGCGTCTTCAGTATTGCCGGCAGCAGCAGGACGCTCTTCACCATAACTGATGACACGGATATTGTTGGCAGCAACACCTTGCGCAGCAAGGTAGTTACGTGCTGATTGGGCACGACGTTCACCAAGGGCAATATTGTATTCACGGCTACCGCGCTCATCGGTATGACCAGCGATCACGACACCAGCGGCTGGGTTTGAGCTCAACAAGCCTGCGTGTTGGTTCAAGACGCTGGCCGCTTGTGAGGTGATTTCACTGCTATCAAAGCCAAAGTAAACAACCGCTTGCAGATTCTCAGCACCAGTAATAACCGCGCTTGAATTGTCTACAATAACGGCACCGTTGTAGCCGACTTGACCACCTGGGATGCCTAATGGCGCAACCACGACTTCAGAAGTAGCACGTTTAGTCGCACAACCAGTGGTTATTGCAACGGCGCTTGATAGTACAGCGAGAACAGCGATCTTAGAAAAACTGATTGACATGATGAGCTCCTAAAATTTTAATTAGACTTGTTGTTTTAAACTGCTTACGATAAAACTTAGGCAATTACTATCTATCATATACTAAATGTTAATTTATGTAAGTAGTATTACTGTAAATAATCTATAAATTAGATAATCGGCTCTACAATATTCAAATAACCTTTCAACTTTTACCAGCGATGCTTGCCCCAGTTTTCGGGATTGGCCCAGTAATCAGCGTTCAGCCAGTTGGGTAATTGCTTATAATCGTACAAATTAAACTGCCACAGTGTTGGCAATGATTCAGTTGAAGAAAAGGTATGAATAGCACGGCTACCAGCGTCTTTCAAAGAAGGTTCGCTTAAAATATCAAATGGCGTAAAGCCATAAGCTTTTAAGTCTAGGGTGCTATCGAGTGCAATCAGTAGGTGCGCGGCATAAAGATCACGATAGCGCATGAGCAATGGGATATATTGGGGTAGCAGCTCTGCTGATAAGGTTGGTAGCCAAAAGCAAGCGAGCTCATAACGTTCAGGGAGTTGCTGATGGGTGAGTTCTGACAACGTTGATAAATGTGTTTTCCCTTTTTTATTATCGAGATTTTTTAGGGATGTCTGTAGTGCCAAACGTTCAGCTTTATCTTGCACAACCCATAACAGCTCGGAGCTATCATCGGAGCTAGCATTGGTTTGTCTAATAGTAGTTTGCTCAGGTGTTTCTGGTGTGGCTACCTTTATTGCTAACGATGGCAATAGTACATCAATGTAATCCATTAAAAGTGGTAAGGTAATAGTTGCGCGACTAGTAGGTTGCGTTGTCATAAAATAGGCCGTTTATCGATTGTTGGTGATCAGTGCCTCTATTAAATCATTTTCATTGATACTATCCAATTGATGATTGACGTTTTTGATCTTTGTTTTGGATGATAGGCGTAATAACCTGAAGGGTGGCTCTTGAAATTTGGCTGTTTAGGTCAATGTAGCTAGGGCGTGTCATCATTTAGATTGTGAGGCTTAAAATGAGGAAAATTGTAGCCAAACAAGACAGGAATTGCCGTAAATATGAATATATCGACAAGATTGTTGACGATGTTTGGCAAAATTTAGCTATTTTAAGACCACTAAATGTATCAATGTGCTAATTGATGATACGCCCTAAATGTCGCTATCATTTTAACAATCATAAAAATTGTGCTAATTGATTACCCGTTACAACGTAATTTATCATGCTTTTTACCATAAATAATAATAGGAATTCCTATGTCTACTGCTGAAACCGATGCTCAAATCATCAATCCTGACATGCCAGATGTGCCGCCGCATGCACCAAGTAAGATCAACTTAAAAGATTATAAAAAACCAAGCTTCGATGTGGAAACGGTTGATTTAGATATTAAGCTGTTCGAAGATCATGCGCAGGTAGACAGCACCCTGAAGATGGTACGTCAAACAGCAGGAGATCTCGTATTATTCGGTGAGGAGTTGGATCTGATCGCCATTACGATGAATGGTAAGCCATTGACGGTTCAGGATTATCAACAGCAAGCAGGCACGTTGACGCTTGCGAATGTACCTGATGAAGTTGTTTTAGAGATTCAAGTACGCATCTGCCCGCAGACCAATACCGCCCTCGAAGGTCTTTATATGGCGGGTAGTGGCGACGATACCATGTTTGTGACTCAATGTGAGCCAGAAGGCTTTCGCAAGATTACTTTTTATCCAGATCGCCCTGATGTGCTCGCGATATTCACCACCCGTCTTGAGGCGGATAAGCGCTATCCGACACTATTGGCCAATGGTAATTTGGTTGAAGCAGGTGAGGTCGCAGATGCGCCAGACCGTCATTATGCGATCTGGCACGATCCGACCAATAAACCAAGCTACCTGTTTGCCTGTGTCGTCGCTGATTTGGATGTATTGACGGATTCTTATACCACCAGCGAAGGTCGAGACGTTTTACTAGAAATATACGCCAAGTCTGCCGATATCGATAAGTGTGATGTCGGTATGCAAGCCCTAAAAGATTCGATGAAATGGGATGAGGTCAATTATGGTCGAGCCTATGATTTAGACCGCTATATGATTGTTGCCGTTAGTCAGTTTAACATGGGTGCAATGGAAAACAAGGGTCTGAATATTTTTAACACTGCTTGTGTGTTGTCTAGCCCTGAGACCACGACGGACTCGCGTAGCTTTAGTGTGAAAGCCATTATCGCGCATGAGTACTTTCATAACTGGACGGGCAATCGCATCACATGCCGTGATTGGTTCCAGCTGTGCTTGAAGGAAGGCTTTACCGTCTACCGTGATCAATCCTTTTCAGCCGATCAACAGTCAAGTGCGGTACAGCGTATCGATGATGTCGCGACTTTGCGTGCCCATCAGTTTGCTGAGGACGCAGGGCCACTTGCGCATCCTGTACGCCCTGAAAGTTTCGTCGAGATTAATAACTTTTACACGACGACCGTCTATGAAAAAGGCGCTGAAATCGTCCGTATGATTGCCAATACCTTGGGGGCAGATAACTTCCGTAAAGGCACGGATGAGTATTTCCGTCGTTACGATGGGCAAGCGGTTACCGTTGAGGACTTCTTGTCTGCGCTCAGTATTACTGATGATAAAATTGAAGACTTTATTGATTGGTATCGTCAGCCCGGTACGCCAGTGGTGTCTGGTCATCAAGATTACGATAGCACCACGCAAACGTTAACCATTACTTTAAGTCAGCAAACCCGTCATGTTAGTGGTTTTGATGCACCAAAACCTTTACCTATTCCCGTAGCGACCGCGCTATTTGACAAAGATTCTGGTGCTATCGTTACCGAGCGTATGCTGCTGCTCGATCAAGCAACGCAAACCTTTGTCTTTGAAAATGTGGCTAGTGAGCCGGTCGTATCGCTGCTACGTGATTTCAGTGCGCCAGTCCAGCTCAATTACGATTATCAAGATGAAGATTTGGCATTTTTGCTTAAGCATGAAACCAATGGTTTTAACCGCTGGCAAGTGACACAAATGCTGGTAAATCGCATTTTACTACAGGGACGAGGCTCGAAAAGCAGTCCTGACGTCTATCTGCAAGCAGTCGCCAAGACATTACCTGCATTGGCTACTGACGATGCAATGTTGGCAGCGCGTTTGCTCGATATCCCATCAGCGCAAGAGCTGGCATCTGCTATTCATACAGATTACGACCCAGAATTGGTTAAACAACAGCGCGAAGGCTTATATCAACAGCTGGCAGATGCTTTAAAAAATCAATGGGCAACACTTTATAAACAGCTGCCCATGCAGTCTTATGAAGATAGCGCCGAGGCTCGTGGCACCCGTGCCTTGCGCAACGTGGTATTAGACATGGCATTGACGACTAACGTTGATGGTGCCAATGACTGGGCGCAGCAGCAGTATGATAATGCCAGCTGTATGACAGAACGTTTTGGTGCATTAAAAGTGATGGTCAATCATCAATTGGCAGATGCGGATGCTTATTTGGCAGACTTTTATAATCGCTTCCAAAATAATGATTTGGTCATCGATTTATGGTTTAGCGTGCAAGCATCAGCTGATACGGTCACTACTGAAGCTATCCAATCGTTGCTCACTCATACTGATTTTGATTGGAATACGCCCAATCGTGTGCGCTCAGTGATTAGCGCCTTTACCTCGCAGCCGACCGTCTTATGGACGACAGAAGGGTTAGATATCTATATCGCTGTGATTAAAAAGTTGGATGATGCCAACCCTGTCTTAGCATCGCGTTTGTTGCAAGTGCTGGCACGCTGGAATACCTTGGCTGAGCCATGTCGTCAGATGGCGCATGATAAGCTGTTAGATTTACAGCAAGCCGTGTCTTCTAAACATGTGCTTGAGAGCTTAACGAGTGTACTAGGCGCCGCAAATAAGTAGGGCGGCTAGCTTGGGGCAGGTCCTCAATTTATCTCGTTTTCGGTGTAATGGACAAAATTCATGCTAGAAATTAGAAGGTAGTCGCTAATGGACATAATTCATGCTATTTGAGTGTCTTTGACTCTAAAAAGTCTTTAATAAACCGTAACTTACGATACTCATTTAGCCCATGATGACTGTGTAATTGTCGCTTGAGCTCACTGAATAACCCTTCGAGAGAATTAGTAGTATTTGGTAGGTCTAAATGCCCATATTCTTGATAAGTAAATAACCAATCGCTATTGGTTCTTAAACTACGATAAGCACTTCTAAGACGCTTGTGGGTGTACCA
>NZ_AHVZ01000033.1:0-25321 GCF_000247495.1 Psychrobacter sp. PAMC 21119
TGCCTTTCGGGTAAAACCAACCTATGACTCAGCAGTGCGCGAGACTCAAGGTAAAGGTCTTATGCCAGACGGCACAACGCGTTTTATAAAGATGGTCAGCCAATTTACCATTATATGGGTTGCTCAACTTTTTCTGAATATACGGTCTTGCCAGAGATTTCATTGGCTAAAGTCAATAAAGAAGCGCCATTAGAAGAAGTTTGCTTGTTTGGCTGTGGCGTCACCACTGGTATGGGCGCGGTCATGAACACTGCAAAAGTCGAAGAAGGTGCTACGGTCGCTATCTTTGGCATGGGCGGTATTGGTCTGTCAGCAGTGATTGGTGCTGCGATGGCAAAAGCCAGCCGTATCATTGCGGTTGATATCAACGAGAGCAAATTTGAGCTGGCCAAAAACTGGGCGCAACTGACTGCATTAATCCAAAAGATTATGACAAACCAATTCAGGAAGTCATCGTCGAGCTAACCGATGGCGGCGTTGATTATTCGTTTGAACGTATCGGTAACGTCGATGTGATGCGTTCCGCGCTAGAGTGCTGCCATAAAGGCTGGGGCGAGTCGGTTATTATCGGCGTGGCTGGTGCAGGTAAAGAAATTTCAACCCGTCCGTTCCAGTTAGTGACTGGTCGAGTCTGGAAAGGTTCAGCATTTGGCGGCGTGAAAGGTCGTACGGAATTGCCAGGTTATGTTGAGCGCTATCTAGCGGGCGAAATCCCACTACAAGACTTCATTACCCATACCATGCCATTAGAAGACATCAACGAAGCGTTTGACTTGATGCATAAAGGCGAGAGTATTCGTACGGTTATTCATTTTTAGAAGTTAATCTTGAAATATAGTCAAAATATTCCAAAAACGCTACGATACTGCTGATATCAGTTTTTTGTAGCCTCTGTCTGCAAAGGCACAGCAAGCAAGAAAAATTGATATCAGTAGTGCGTGATGTATCGATATTACTTTTCACTGACTATATTAGGGCGTGTTGAACATTCACAAATAGGCACTGCTGATTGCGAAAACTGTTCTAGACAAGGCGTAAAACGACGGTAATGC
The DNA here is from genome assembly GCF_000247495.1 of Psychrobacter sp. PAMC 21119. NCBI lineage: Bacteria > Pseudomonadati > Pseudomonadota > Gammaproteobacteria > Moraxellales > Moraxellaceae > Psychrobacter > Psychrobacter sp. PAMC 21119. The sequence goes on from NZ_AHVZ01000033.1 coordinate 1,053, forward strand.
TCATGCCTTAACTAGGTTTACAACGCAGCATAGGGCAGTTTTCGCATTAGCTCGAAGAGACAGGTCTATTTTTTGCCATTTCATGGTTAAAAATAGACGCTTAGAATGACTAAACTTACTGTTTTAACGTCGAACTGTCTAAAAAATAGTCTCTGTCAGTGCCATGGTCGAATGTTCAACACGCCCTAGTTTTAAAGTGAATATCGTGTCATAGCATTCATAAAAATGCCGCTTCTATTAGTAGAAGCGGCATTTTTTGTTTTATTGCTAAAAATCAGAAGGGTTATTTGCTCTGATTATTAAGAATAATCTGATCGGTAAGCGTACCTAAATCGGATGCTATAAAATCAGGTGTGGGAACATTCGACGCTGATAGCAACGCATTATAAGGTCGCGTGAGAAACGCAGCGTGGCAGCCAGCCGCTTGCGCGCCGATGGTATCCCAAAGGTGACAGGCGACCAAACACAACTCTGACACTTCAACGGACAACTCTTTGGCTACCATCTGATAGGTTTCAGGTGCAGGCTTGAACTTGCCAACAGTCTCAACGCTGAAATGCTGCTCAAAAAACTGACTTAGTCCTGCTTTTTCTAATGGTGTTGGAGATGGACTGCTCGCTGAGTTGGTCAACGTCACCAGTCGAAACCCTGCTTCAGTTAGCTTGGTTAACGCTGGCACCGCATCAGGGTGGGCTGGCATGTTGCTCATACGCTCTTTTAACTCATCGATATCGCTTTTTGTTAGCGTGAAACTATGAATATCAGCCGTCATCTGTAAGGCAGCGACGCCAAGTTCGCCAAAGGGTGTATAGAGACCGGATAAGGTCATGGTTTGAGAATAAAGCACCAATTGGGCAAACCATTCTCTCAGTATTTTTTCATTATCAAATAAGCGAGAAAATAAAGGCGCGAGGGTATCAATATCGAGTAGCGTCTCATTGACGTCAAATACGATAATCGAAAGTGAATGCTCAGAAGACATAAGAGATTCCTTTATTAAGAGTCAATGTAAGAGCTAATAAAAACTAGTCTGGCATGTCAGCCAACTGCTGCAAGATACTCGTGAAGTTCTCCACCCCTTGAGCACCGCTAACCAAATGACGCTCATTGAATATCACCGCAGGTACGCTTTGAATACCTTGCTGCTGCCAATGTTGCTCAGCGGCACGTACTTCTTTAGCAAAACGTTGGTCTTCCAGTACTGCTAGCGCCTCGCTACGATCGAGTCCAGTCTCCGACGCAATATCGGCGAGTACGGAATGATCAGAGATGTTTCTGCCATTGGTAAAGTGGGCGGTGAACAATGCTTGCTTTAACTCATGCATGCGACCTTGCTGATGCGCCCAATGTAAAAGCTGGTGCAAGTTAAAGGTGTTGTGCATGCGCATGTCATCACTAAAGTTGAACTCAAAACCAACTTCACTACCAGCTTCCGTCATTCTTGCTCGGCTAGCGTCAGACTCTTGCTTGGTTGAGCCATACTTTTCGGCAATATGCTCCCGAAAATTTTGACCTTCGCTTGGCATATTAGGGTTTAGCTCGAACGGATGCCAATGAATTTCGTACTCGGTATTGGTTTGCTTGAGTGCTTCAGCCAACTGTCTATAACCAACGACGCACCAAGGACAAACGACATCTGATACGATATCTATGCGTAGGGGCTTCTCGATATTTTTCATATGACCTCTCGTTATTTACAAGTTTGTTATTCATGATTTTGGTATTTATGATGGTAATTATAGTCAGTGAAAAGTAATATCGATACATCACGCACTACTGATATCAATTTTTCTTGCTTGCTGTGCCTTTGCAGACAGAGGCGACAAAAAATTGATATCAGCAATACCGTAGCGTTTTTAGGATACTTTGACTATAACTACCGTCTTATTCAATAAGATTTTAACTCAAAAAACTGCTGCTCGATTGTTTTCGAACAGCAGTCTCTCTTACAGCAGTATAAAAACACCAGAGGGGTCATTACAACCCCAAATTGGTGGTTTCGTTAGTCTGCTTTGTGCCATTCAAATTTCTGGAATGGCTTGTCGATTGGCGTGTTGGCAAGATGGTTGGTGTAGTTACTCATCACCTTTTGCGCCGCAGCAAGAATCACTTCTAGGATTTGGCGTTTGGTAAAGCCAGCATCCAAGAATGCTTGTACAGCAGCATCATCTACGTTACCGCGACCACGGATTACAGAGAGTGTAAAGTTACGTAGCGCTTCTAATTTCTCAGTCGGTAGTGTAGTTTCATTACGCAATGCTTCGGTAATAGCATCATCCACTTTCATGCTTTTGGCGATACCAGTATGTGCAGGTACGCAATAATGACAAGCATGTTCGACGTTGATGGTTTGCCAGACAACGGTGACTTCTTCGTCATCGAAACTGCTGTCCAAAAACAACTGATGTAGACGTTGATAGCCTTCAAGCAATCCAGGCGCTTCAGCCATCACAGCATGCAAGTTTGGAACCATGCCAAATGCTTTGATAGAAACGTCTAGTAAGTCTTTGCTCTCTGCTGGTGCGCTTTCTTTGTCGTGTAATGTAAATTCGGTCATACAAAATCCTTAAAATAAATAGTTGTTAGGTTGTTTTTAAAGTGTTGTAGCTTAGATTTCTTAGATTAGATACCTGAAATCAGATCTCTTAAAAAGGATAAGTCAATTTGAGTGAATACTCAATTTAACATGTCAATCTTCTCTAAGTGAATCAACTGCAACCACTATAAACAAATTTGAGTGATTGCTCAACAATGAATTGTGAAGATATATAGCCAATTTGTAACGGCCACCAAAAATATGACTCATAAAAGGATAATGACTATATTGAAGGTTTTACCGAACACATTTAAAACTTGTTTGATTGTCTACTGACGAATGTAGAAGACTGGCTACTGACGAATGTAGAAGACTGGCCAATGGAAAAAAGAGTCATTATTATAAATAAGATACCCGTTAGCAGCATCACTCACGTCTCGACACTCTCTATGATTAAAAACTACCTATGATTAAAAACTACACTGTAATAACTACAAAGTAAAAACAAAACAACTTTTTTCATACGTCATAATAAATTTATTAACGCTCTTGTTTTGAAGCGTATTTCACCATTCCATCATGTTCATCTGCCAGCGAGAAGCCAGCATGTCTACTTTGACCTTAACAATCAATAAACAGGATTATCAGCTCGATAATCTTGACGCCCGTACGACACTGCTCGACGTCTGTCGTCAGCACTTACGAATCACCGGACCCAAAAAAGGCTGTGACCATGGTCAATGCGGGGCTTGTACGATGCTCATTAATGGACGACGGGTTAATTCTTGTCTGACACTTGCCGTCATGCATGATGGTGATGAAATCACAACGATTGAAGGCATTGGGATGCCAGATTCATTATCAGCATTGCAACAAGCCTTTAAAGACAATGACGCCTTTCAGTGCGGATATTGCACCCCCGGTCAGATTTGCTCAGCGACCGCATTAATAGAAGAGATAAAGCAAAATTGGCCAAGTCATGTGAGCACAGACTTGCAACATCCTGACGGTCTCCTTGTACAAGAAATCGCTGAGCGCATGAGCGGCAATATATGCCGCTGTTCTGCTTATCCCAATATTATTAAAGCCATCTCGCAAGTGCTGGAGAGTCAATTATCAGAGTCTAGTACTCAAATAACTGACAATACTGCGCAAAATCCAAGCGTAACAGGTATCTGGTCACCACCGCCTAGCGAGGCGCAACTTGGTAAAGCCTCCGCAAATAATAAGATGGTAAATGATCAGACAGCAACTGGTACGATAGGAGGTCGCTTATGAAACGCTTTGAATACAGCCGTGCTGATGCACCACAGCAAGCCGCGACATCTGCGAGTGCCAAAGATGCTGCCTTTATTGCAGGCGGTACCAACTTATTAGATTTGATGAAGTTAGAGATTGAGACACCCATCAAACTGGTCGATATCACTCGTCTAGAGCTAGAACAAGTTGAAACCACCGCGGATGGTGGCTTACGTATTGGCACGCTTGTGACCAATAGTGACTTGGCAGCACATCCTGACGTTATTGCAAATTATCCTGTATTGTCCCGAGCGATTTTGGCAGGTGCGACAGGTCAGCTACGTAATAAAGCGACGACTGGTGGCAATTTCTTACAGCGTACTCGTTGTTATTATTTTTATCAAACAGACAGTGCTTGCAACAAACGTGAACCGGGGACTGGTTGTCCTGCTATCAATGGTGAAAACCGTACGCTGGCTATTTTAGGTACGAGCGATGCCTGTATTGCTCAGCATCCATCTGACATGGCAGTAGCGATGCGATTGCTGGATGCCACTATCGAAACAGTTAAGGCGGATGGCTCGACTCGCGCTATCGATGTAAAAGATTTTTATTGCCTGCCAAAAGATACGCCGCATATCGAAAATGTATTGGAAGCAGGCGAGCTAATCACTCACGTTGTATTACCTGCACCTATCAAGGGTATACATACTTATGACAAAGTGCGAGATCGCGCCTCTTATGCATTTGCACTCGTATCCTGTGCAGCAGTGATAGATGCTGATGATAACGGCAATCTGAAAACGGTACGATTGGCATTTGGTGGCATCGGTACTGAGCCATGGCGTAACGAAGAAGTTGAGGCACTGTTAACGGGTACCGATGGTAATAGCGATGTTATCGCGCAAGCCGCCGATCTGTTATTGCATGATGCCAAAGGTAATGGTCAAAACGACTTTAAGATACCGTTGACGCGTCGCCTACTAAAACAAGTCATTCAGCGCGCACTAGCGGGCAAGGGAGCATAATCATGTCATTATTTGAATCAATTACTCAGTCAGAACCGACCAAAAAAATGACCATGGATGAGCCTGTCGAGTCTCTGTTTAGCAAAACGGCGAGCAAACTGGTCGGTAAGCCAATCAACCGTGTTGATGGCTCGTTAAAGGTTAGCGGTCAAGCGCATTATAGTGCGGAAATCCACTTAGATAATAAAGCCTACGGTGTTTTGGTCGGTGCGACCATTGCCAAAGGTCAAGTCGAGAACATTGATAGCAGTTCTTTAGACGGCATTCCTAATATTATCAAGGTTGTCACAGACCCTAAGCACTTTTTACGCAACTCTCAGCAAGGTGGGTTAAAAAAAGCGCCGAAGCAGGGAGCAACTGAGATTTTTTATCATGGTCAACCTATCGCTGTGGTAATCGCTGAAACCTTTGAAGCAGCAACAGAAGGGGCAAATGCGCTTAAAGTTACTTATAAAGATGAGACTGACCAAGCGGCATTGAATTTTACTAAAGAGCTGTCTAACGCCCATGCAGTCGATGAAAAAAAAGGCTCTGACAAAAACTATGTCCAAGGCGATCCAGAACAAGGACTTACTGACTCTGATGTGACGCTCGATCGCTTTTACCATACGCCAAGTCAAAACAGCTCTGCCATGGAGCCACATGTGACATTGGCGCATTGGGAGGAAGACAAGCTCATTCTTTATACTGCCAACCAAATGCTCGCGTCTTGTAAGCAGCAAGTCATGGACGCCTTAAACTTAAACAAAGACCAAGTTCAGCTAATCGCGCATTATGTCGGTGGCGGGTTCGGTAGTAAGCTAGGTATCGCCCCTGAATCTATTGCCGCTGCGATCGCTTCAAAAGAGCTTGGTCGTCCAGTATTGATTACCATGACGCGTCCACAAGTGATGGAAGCGACAGTCAGACGCTCAAACACTCGTCAGCGCATTGCGATTGGCTGCGACAAGGACGGCGTTATCGATACGTTGATTCACGATACTATTTCTAGCAATTTGCCAGACGAAGCATTCTTTGAACCAACGGCTTTGTCTACCCATTACTTATATCGCGGTAAAAACCGCCGTGTAAACTATGAAATGGTAGACATGAACCAAGTGCTATCAGGCTCGATGCGGGCGCCTGGTGAGGCAGTTGGCATGATTGCCGTTGAATGTGCAATGGATGAATTGGCTTCACAATTAGACATTGATCCTATCGAGCTGCGTCGCCGTAATGAGCCTGAAAAAGATCCTAGTAAAGACATTCCGTTTTCGTCACGGCAGCTGATTGCTTGTATGGAGCAAGGTGCTGAACAGTTCGGTTGGAGTCAGCGCAACGCAAAGCCTGCCAGTCAATTAGAAGGTGACTGGTGGATAGGAACGGGCATGGCTGCGGCAGCACGTGGGAACCAATTACAGCCTTCTGAAGCGCGCGCAACCCTGCAAATCGATAAGTCAAAAGCACTCGGTGTCAAAGCAGTCATTGAGACAGACATGACCGATATCGGTACAGGGTCTTATACTGTGTTTTCTCAGGTAGCGGCAGATTTACTAGGACTACCTATTGACCATATCGAGATGAAATTAGGTGATAGTGCCTTACCACCTGCATCAGGTTCAGGTGGTAGTTGGGGCGCTGCGAGTGCAGGTAGTGGTGTCTATCTCGCTTGTGAACAGCTGCGTGAGATGTTAGCAGAAAAAGTGGGTCTATACCCTGATACGATTCAGCTAGATAATGGTCAAATTAAGCAAGTAGGCAAGCACGATCTAACTGCTATAGAGGCAGTCAAAGAGAGTAGCCAAGCATTTGCTGATAATACTATTGATAAGCTATCAGCAACCACAGGAATTTCATTATCAGAGCACGTATTAGAAGAGCAGTCAGAGTCAGAAAAATATGATTTTGAGAATGCAGAGTCTTATGCGCTTGCAGATGTAGTCGCTGGATATGATGAGCAAAAGGTCAGTGCCAAAGGACAGATAAAGCCAGGTACAAATGGTAAAAATTATCGTCAGTCCTCTTTTGGTGCAAACTTCGCTGAAGTAGCCGTTCATAAAGTCACGGGCGAGATTCGAGTGAAACGTATGACAGGTGCATTTGCTGCAGGTCGTATTCTTAATCATAAAACAGCAACGTCGCAATGCTATGGCGGCATGGTATTCGGTATTGGTTCAGCGTTGATGGAAGAGGTCATCCACGATAAACGTGATGGTCGCCTATGTAATCATGACCTCGCTGAGTACCATGTGCCAGTTAATGCAGATGTCCCGCAGTTGGATGTGATATTGGTCGAAGAGGATGACCCTTATACCAACCCAATGCACATTAAAGGTATCGGTGAGACCGCTATTGCAGGTGCTGCCGCAGCGATTGCTAATGCTGTCTACAATGCCGTTGGTGTACGTGTCTATGATTTTCCGATTACGCTCGACAAGCTGCTTTACGAGATGCCAGAGTAATTTTTGTAAGCTATGTGTATGACAGGAACCCGCTTAATGAGCGGGTTTTTACAACTCAATCAGCAGTATCGTCAAGTAGTAAATAAGAGGTGTTATGAATCAAATCACTGACATTCTTAAGCTGGCACGTGAAGCTCAGCAACAGGGCGTTGATGCTGTATTGGCAACGGTCGTACGTACCGAGGGCTCAGCGTATCGCCGTGCTGGCGCGATGATGCTTATCTGTGAGGATAGTCGCTCAGTTGGGATGATTAGTGGAGGCTGCTTGGAACCGCATATTATCAAACGTGCCTTTTGGCTTACTCGTGACGGTGCCAATGTGCAAATCTATCAGACGGGTGATGACATTGAATATGCTGATGATGGCCAAGTGCAAACAGGCGCTAAAGTAACTAAGTCTGATATATATGACGAGCCAGATAGCGATTTAGATGATGCGGACTTTGATGAATTAAATTTTGGATTGGGCTGTAATGGGCGAGTGCATGTATTATTTGAGCGACTAACGATAGCAAAGCCATTGTTAGAGACAATCTATAATGTTCGACGTACTCAGCAGCCAATTACTGTAGCGACTTTAATTCGTGCTAACGACTATCAGCATCAAGACTCTATATCGCAAAACGGTGATAATTTGCGAACTGGGATGAGGATTAATTTAGATGAATATCGCAGTTTGGGAAGTGTTTCTGCACAAGGGAAAACAGCGTTTTCAAGCATACTTACCAATACTGTAGAAGAGTTAGCAAAATATAAGCTGTCTGATAAAAATGCCGAATATGTGATAGTGGAAAACGGTGAGGCAACAACAGAGTGGCTCGTGCAACGATTGCAACCACAAGTGCGTTTATTGATTTGCGGGGCGGGTAACGATGTGATGCCACTGGTGACCATGGCCAAGCTACAGGACTGGCATGTGACAGTCATCGACAGTCGCGCGCAATATGCGACGCGCATGCGTTTTCCTCAAGCGGATGTTGTAATGTCGCTACATCTAGATGACAGCGAGACTTTGCTTAAGCTAAGCAATAATGCAGCAGTTGCTTTGATGTCACACAGTCTAACCCAAGACCGCGCTCGTTTGGCTATATTGCTAGCGCATGCACAAAATTACAGATATTTAGGACAGTTGGGGCCGCGCTATCGTACTGAACGGTTAATTGATGAAATTAGCATGAACCTTAGCAATCCCACTATTTTAGAGGCTGGTATCCATAAGTTGTATTATCCGATTGGCTACAAGCTTGGTGGAGATGGCCCTGAGGCGCTCGCGCTCGGTATCATGGCAGAGATAAATGCGGTCATGCACAATCAAACTGCACCAGTAGAATTTTCAAAGAATCACTGCTCAGATATAGCAGAGACGAGTAGTGATGCTGATATTGTGCTGAGTGTCGTATGAACAGCCGGACTTCTATAGAAGACACTGAACGTCAGACGCAAAACCATGCAGTCATCATCTTGGCAAGTGGACTCAGTCAGCGTCTCGGTCAACCCAAACAGCTGCTCGTTAAGCATGGCGAGCCGTTAATTACTTACATGGCCCGACTGGCACTTAGCACCAACCCACAGATCATCGTTGTCGTTATTCCTGATAATCGTCGTTTGATTGTCAGTGCGATTACGGATCTAGCTGATCAACACCCATCGGTTCAAATAGTGGTGAATTCACAACCTGACACAGGTATGGCGCATAGTTTAAGTTTGGGTATTGAGACCATCGCTAGTTTTGAAAATCCGTCAATCAATCGAGTGCTCATCATGGGAGTGGATCAAGTGTTACTAGATGAGCCACATTTAACGGCTTTGCTAGCGGGCAAGCAGACGGTAGTGGCCAGTCACTATCACAGCTGGCAATCTTTAGAAAAACACCAAAGTCTGCATAAAGGTGCATCTGATATCATAGGTCTACCTTTAGCAATTAACTATAAACTGCTTAGACAGTGGCAGTCAGAATTGATAGGCGATAAAGGGCTTCGTAACCTAATCAGAGGATTGCCCACTGATCAAATAGGGAGGGTCGATAATGATCAACTTAGCTATGACATTGATACGCCTGAGCAGCTAGCATATGCAAAACAGCAAGGCTGGCTTGATGAGTAATCTCACTCATATAATTTATTTTAAACAACGAAATGCGAGAGAATCAAATCATACATACGATAGAAACTGAACGCCTCTACCTCAGACAGTGGCAAGCAAGCGACTTTGCGACCTTTGCTGAAATGAACGCTGATCCAGAAGTGATGGAATACTTTCCTAAGTTATTGACCCCTAAAGTAAGCAATATCATCGCCAATAAGTGCCATCAGCTTATTGCAGATAATGGCTGGGGGCTTTGGGCAGTTAGCCTAAAAGTTGATGAAGAAAATAGCGGTGGCTTTATCGGGTTTGTTGGATTAAACGATACGCATGCGAATATGTCGTTTGCCCCTGCGGTTGAGATTGCATGGCGATTACATAGTGACTATTGGGGACAAGGGTACGCTACTGAAGCTGCCCGTGCGTCTTTGAATTTTGCCTTTACTGAGCTGGGGCTTGAGGAAGTGGTTTCATTTACGGCGGTCATTAACAAGCGCTCGCAACTGATCATGCAGCGCATTAGTATGACGGATACGCAAGACAATTTCTATCATCCTGCGCTCAAGTCTACTCACCCGCTTGCTGAGCATGTGTTGTACAAGATATCTCGTCAGCAGTGGGAAAATATATAGAAAACTTACTATAAAATGACTCTGTATTGTTTATTCGTTTTGACCAGTCTCAATCCGCGAAAACGTTAGAATATGCCCTTTAAATGGCAAGTCTAGATAAGTAGTATTCTCAGGTTTAACATGTTGACTACTAAAGCCAAACTCAGTCATTTTATTGGTCAGCTTATTTTTGCGACCGCGCCCAGGATCGACCACGATGACCTCGCAGGTTGGCATAGCATGACGGTCAATGAACTCGGCCAGTATATCGATGTGCTGATCTTCGTAGAGCAAGTCGCTGCCGATAATCATATCAAACTTGCCAAGATGGCTATTGTCTTCTGCCCAGTCTAAACGCTCAAAATTGATCTCTTTGTTATTATTCAGCGTGGTATTCCTATCAAGGAAATACTCAACTGTTGGATGATAATCGGTCGCTGTGATGTCAGCATGTCTGTGATTGAGTAGCAGACTAGAGAGCGCCATACCGCAGCCAACTTCCAAAATACGTTTGCCTGCAATATCGTAATCGAGCATGTGATTGGCCAGTACCAAGCTTGACGGCCATATCACCCCAAACATCGGCCAAGAAGCCGAGCAAATGCCCAAATTCAACGCTTCATCGTCAGGGTCGCTAAATTGTTGGTTGTCGCGCAGGGTGCAAATATGGATATCGGTGTTGCCAATTTCAATCGTTTGATAACGCACGCGCACAGTGGTCAGCGAAGTCATAAACTGTCCTAAAAATAAGCAAGAATGCAAAGTTTGGCAGAGGTTGCCACTTTCAGTAAGGTAGGACATTGGACGAGGTGATTTAAATCTTGGAGGCTTTATATTTTGTAGAAGCTAGGGTTTTATGGAAACTTAAACAGCGGTAAGAAAATATCTTACATGCGTGAGAGGAGTATGACCTAAACGTTGACAAGTTGTTGTTAATTCTGAGGGTATTCTTATTACTGTGTGAAATTGACTAGAATTAGAAAGCCGTAGAAAAATGAATGGCATGAGAAGAGTTGGTGTAAGAGACGGCAGTGCGCTTAATTTGATATAAGCGCACTGAGTATTATTTTAGTGTGAAAGATCGATGTTGAGCAGTATATCGATTGGTTCAACTGAATTAATTAAGAAATCTTAGTCCAGAGGTTTTTAGTGCCCATACCAGCTCTACAAAGGCGCGGCTATTGGTCAAAGGTTCGCCATCGATGATGAGAACGTAGCCAGCATTATCTATCCATAAAAACACAAAGCTGGTCTCAGGAATGAGCAAGTCAACTTGCTGAAAAAACGAGATGGCTTGGCTTTCTACTGCCCAGCCTCTTTGCTTTTGGCGGAGCATAAAGCCTGAAAAATCAGCGGCTGCGACACTGAGCATGTCCGCTTCTTCTTGACTGTAGCCAATCCGAGCCAGACAAAACCCTTCATCGGAGCCGATTGCTGCACGGCGTTTACCAGATAAGCTCGCCACAACATACGGCAAAAACTGATCTAATGGTAAGTTAGGTGCTGGTAAAAACAAAGATAACTTTTCAATCCAGCCATGTTCTATAAAACTCTGTAGCCACGTGTCAGAATAACGCTGAAGCCAATCAGCAGCGAGCAGTGTTTGTCCATAAGACAACAAGTCTTGTAATGCCAACTGCTCATCAGTTGGTTCATTTTGTGAAAACGCTTCAAAAATACCAGCGGGTGTTAAGGTTAGATAGGTTTTATCAGCATTTAAATAAGAAGACATAGTAACTACCATTATGATGAAAGTGATTAATAAGTGACAAATTAGGCTTTCATGTCGTTGAATTCAAATAATTTCGATACAAGGAAACTGAGCGCAAGTTATACATTAATATGCTTAGCGAGGATGACGATGTAGCGGATTTATATGGATTTGGCTATAGTTTGATCAAGGTGCTGTTGGCAATTATCCCAACGCGTATCGAACTGCCAATCACTTTTGCCCAAGCGAAACCATACTAAGGAAAATGCCAAACGATCATTGCGCGCGATACAGTGGGCAAAAAACTCATTTTCGATTTGCTCAATCGTGCCCCAATCTTTGTCATCACGCGCTTGCATCAGCTCCGTGGTGATGTCTTTAGCGATTTCTTTGGCATCATCGCTGCTGATACGCAGCCGTTGTTTTTGCTCATTTAGAGAAGGGGATATCAAAACGCTCCAGCGGGTCGCGAGCATACTATTGCGCTGAATATACCTTTTTTTATCAATACAATCGCGAAAGCCTTGCTGGACATGAGGATATAGACGATCTTTAATACGAGTAAATAGATTATTTACATCGTACGGAATATCAAACCAGCAGCCATAAAAAAAGTCGGCAACAGCGCCCTGTAGCGGTTCTTTTTCAGTGAGGAGTAATGCGGCATTGATGCGCTGCTCATGAAAGTGGCGGTTGTTGGGTGCCAAAAACACCTTGCGCGAATAAAACCGAAACACTCGGTGTGCGACTCTTTCATTTTCTTTGATCAGGTCTGAGTCAGACATAATAGTACCCTCTTATCATAGCCATTATCATGACGATCTTAGCTTCAGTGATAGCGGCGCGATGCAACAAGCTATGGCTTAATTCTGCAAAACAAAGCCCGATATCAATAAAGCTAATGAGCAATCAGTCAAGTAACGTCTGCATCAAATCAATCATAAATTCAGCATCTTCTTCACTCATTGCCTCAAACCCTTGAGGCATACCAAGTTCGGCCAAGGCTTTTTTACCATCGTCATCGTCATGCAAATTAAGAATCGCTTCTATAAAGATTTGCGTATCTGGAAAATCTTCTTTGATCAGGAGCACATGGCTGATATCTGCCAAATCACTTTCAATGAGGACGGATAGCTGAGTTTTGGTTAAGCGTGAGAAGCTGTGGAAGATCTCCGCTAAGAAAAATGCCACTTGAGCATCGCCTTTAATGACTTTTCGGGCGGCTGCTTGGTAGGTCTCAGTCACATCCCAGTTGAGATCGGATTCTTCTATATCGACGGCCTCTAGCAAACGTAAGCCAATCAGCTTTACGTCACGGTTGTCTGCCATCGCGACAGTAGCACCCGCATGGATATCTTCTAAGCGGTCGATATCGCTATTGGCTGCTGCCGCAATGACCATTTCATCAGACTTACCGATAGGGCGCGCAACGGCTCGATAGCCTTGCTCACGGATGAGGGTGGCTGCATCAAAAGGATTGGCATAGATAATTTGAATATCACCGGCATGGATCAATGCTTCTTGTTCAACATGTGATGCAGGTATATTGAGGTGCATATTTAGGTTGGCACGCTTTTGAATCAGCGTATTGAACATGTGCCAGCCTGCAAAGCGCTCAGGCGAAAAATCAGGGGCGATTAACATATTGTGTGTCGTCATGATTTAGCCTTCCTCATCTTGTTTCATTTGGGCATACTGAGCCATTGCCGCTTCGATTTTACTGCGTGATGGCTTACGGCGTACCGAGGTGTAGCCTACGGTTTCGCCGCGACGAACATTGGGCACGACAGTGGCATAGACCCAATAATGACTGCCGTCTTTGCATAAATTTTTGACATAACCATGCCATTTTTGTCCAGACTCAGCGGTATCCCATAGGTCTTTATAAGCGGCTTTTGGCATATCAGGATGACGCAAGATATAGTGCTGCTGGCCAATTAGCTCATCCACATGATAGCCACTGATCTCGACGAAGGCATCGTTGACGTGAGTAATAATACCGTCTAAATCGGTGCGCGAGACAATCAGTTTGCCATCCGGATAGGGACGTTCTATACCAGTATCATAGACAGTTCGCGACGTGCCATCATGATAGGTCAGGATGATTTGCTCAGCAGGCATATCGGGCTTATGTGCGTCAGGGATTGGAGAACCCATGGTCATCTCCTTCATTGGTCGTTATGTAGTCAATCCTCTATAAATTGGATACGGTGTCAGCCTTGCTTAGTCTACTACTTGTAGTACTTTCACTCGGCTTCCTTGTATCCAAATTATATTTAACCGACTATGTTTATAATAATTAAAAGCGAACAAATATGGTGCTTATCAAAAGCTAAAGCTACGTATCAAATGAGTTTTGCAAGGGCTTCTGAGGCGCGCTTAATATCCAAGAATATCAAGCCAAGCTTGGCATTAGGTTTTGCCATGATGGTGAGTACTGCTTCATCGCCTGACGATGTCATAATTACATAGCCTTTTTCGCCTTGAATCATGATTCGATCGATACTACCACGTGCCAATTCGCGTCCTGCACGGTCGCCTAATGATAGTAATGCCGCTGACATAGCACCAACACGGTCTTCATCAACGCCGGTTGGTAGAGCTGAAGCAATCATCAGACCATCATTAGAGATTAGGGCAGATGCTTCAACATCTGCTGATGAGCTGTTTAAGTCTTCCAATATCTGTTGAAATGAATCTGTACGCATATCGCTTTCTCTGTACTGGTTATTGGTTTTTTATTTATGAACTATAGTTAGCCAAAAATATCCTTGTTTTAAGAAAGGCATTATAATTCCTTACTAATAATATTGATATAGGAACCTCCTATTTAAATTGGAAATATTGAGGTTTTTTTCATTAATCTTTGACTAATAATCCTTTAATTCATAGTTTTTATGAGAAATCTGATAGAGAACAATTGCTTAGCCTAGGTTTTTGATAAAGTTGCTTAAGATGAAATTAGGGCGTGTTGAACATTCGACCATGGCACTGACATAGACTATTTTTTAGACAGTTCGACGTTAAAAACAGTAAGTTTAGTCATTCTAAGCGTCTACTTTTAACCATGAAATGGCAAAAAATAATCCTGTCTCTTCGAGCTGATGCGAAAACTGTCCTATACTGCGTTGTAAACCTAGTTAAGGCATGAGCATTACCGTCGTTTTACGCCTTGTCTAGAACAGTTTTCGCAATCAGCAGTGCCTATTTGTGAATGTTCAACACGCCCTAGTTATATTATTAAAATTTATCTCAGGTTAGATTTATAGTCAGCGAACTACTAAACCGCTACGGTGTTACCCTCCCTAGAAGTACGATATGTACAATCTGCGGTCGGCTACCTTGTAGCTGTTTTAGATTTCTTTGACTATAGTCTTTCTACTCGCTTTCTTTTCTACTCAAATTTTTGAAATTAGCATAGGATAAGGACTTGTTGATTCTTATGAATAGTAAAGCCCCAATCATTGAATGACTGGGGCTTTTTTAGTGTGAGTATTTAGATAAGTTCGCTATACCGTCTCACGCCACTTGCCTTGAATCATAATGCCGTTAATAGGGTTTAGTCCCATCTGATAAGCCAAATCCGCAGGGCGGGCGATATCCCATAAGACCAAATCTGCATCACAGCCAATCTCTATTTTGCCTTTATTAGACAGTCCCAGCGCTTGTGCTGCATAAACGGTTGAGCCTGCCAGTACTTCTTCAGTCGTTAAGTAAAACAGCGTACAGCCCATGTTCATCGCAAGCAATAATGAGGTAAGCGGTGAGGTGCCAGGATTGCAGTCGGTTGAAATTGCGATAGGTACTTGGTGTCTACGTAATGCCTCAATCGGTGGCAATTTGGTATCCCGCAGGGTATAAAATGCACCGGGCAATAGAACTGCAACCGTATCACTGGCCGCCATTTTTTTGATGTCGTCTTCTGATAAATGCTCTAAATGGTCGCTTGATAGCCCTTTATATTCGGCAACCAAGGCACTGCCACCTATGTCAGATAATTGCTCAGAGTGCAGTTTGACTGGTAGGTTTAATGAGCGTGCCACCTCAAAAACGCGTCTGATTTGATCGCTACTAAAGGCAATGTTTTCACAAAAGCCATCGACCGCATCGACTAAGCCTTCTGAATGCAAGATGGGTAGCCACTCGCAGACTTGCTCGATGTATTCGTCTGTGCGGTCCTGCATGTGAGACTTGTATTCAGGTGGTAGGGCATGTGCTGCTAGATAAGTAGTGCTCACATGAATATCGTATTTCTCTCCCAGTTGGCGAGCGACCGTGAGCATTTTGCGTTCCGTGTCTAAGTCTAAGCCATAACCAGACTTGATTTCGATGCTGGTGACGCCCTCTTTCATGAGTGCTATTAAGCGTTTTTCACTTTGTGCAAATAACGACTCAATACTAGCGGCGCGGGTGGCACTAACCGTCGCAACGATACCGCCGCCTTGTGCAGCAATGTCTTGATAACTGTCACCTTGCAATCGCGCTTCGAACTCATTGCTGCGGTTGCCACCATAGACGATATGCGTATGGCAATCGATAAGCCCCGGGGTGATCCATTTACCATTTATATCTGTTATTTGAGCATCTTGATAATTAGGCAGATGAGCAGTGATTTGATCCTGTGCACCAATCCAAGCGATTTTGCCGTTTTTAATACCGATAGCCGCGTTCTCTAACTGGCCGTATGGGACGCTATCAGCATCTTCGTTTTCATACATATCAAAACCATAATGCGCAGAAAACGTCGCAATGTTGGCATTGATAATAAGGTGATCAAACGATGTCATAATAGATGCATCGATTGTCTTATTCTTAGAATTCTCTGATTCATTCATAATATGCTCCTAATTATTGGGAGGCGAGTGACGTGTGTTTGTAAGATCTTGGTGTGTAAGACCTAAGCGACAAGTAAATGCTGTTCTATAATAGTGGCCAGCAATCGACCAGCGACCTTGCAGCTACGCCCATCAATATCAAAGGCAGGATTAATCTCGGCAATGTCTACCATTTTTACCTTGCCCGATACCATGATAGTTTTTACCATGCGCTCAACGAAACCCAGCTCAATACCATAAGCAGCTGGGGCACTCACACCGGGCACAACACTGGCAGAGAAGCAGTCCATATCGATAGTCAGATACATGATATCGACCTTATCGATAAAGCTTTTGACCTGCTCAGCAAGCGTGTCCCAAGGCTGATAATGACAGTCTTCATCACTGATAACATGCACACCCAATTGCTCAGCGCGATCGAAAAGCGCCGCCGTGTTAGAGAACCGACTGACGCCAATACAGCAATAATGAAAGGGCTGACCATGTGCATCAAGGTGCTCGGCAATTTGGCGAAACGGTGTCCCAGAGGTCGCTACATCAGACTGACGAATATCAAGGTGGGCATCAAAATTAATAATTCCGATAGTAGGTGCTGTATGTGTGCTGATAGTTGTATCGTTTTGACTTTCTAAAGCCTGCCATAACCCTAAAAAGCTGCCGTAAGCGATGGCATGATCACCGCCCAATCCGATAGGCAAACCGCCTTGCTTGACGATAGCGCTCACTTCCTCAGCATATTTAATCTGAGCTTGTTCAAGAGTATTCGTGGCAAAGTCATCATCGTCGTGACAATAGATATCGCCAGCATCACCTAGCAATGTTGCCAGTTGATTATCATAGCGTGTTTGCAATGGCGCAATCACTGGCAGCGCCGCAAACGCTCGGCGAATCAGCGGCGGGGCAGCTCGTGCACCCACGCGGCCTTGATTGCGCCTAACCCCTTGATCGCACGCAAAGCCAATTAGCCCAATACGCTGGCCGATACTATCAAACGAGTAAGGCTGAGCGAGCTGATACCAGTAGCGGGCGCGGGCAGTTTCAAATGGCTCGGCGCGCCCTGTCCATTGGGTCATATCAGCAGGGGTGTGGCCAATGTGAGTGGTAGTCGTTGCTGTTGTTCTCGCTATTGTCATCGCTGTTCTCCGCCCATTAATATTTATTTAGACTCGTACCAATCGCTGCGTAGTGACTGCCAATGTTCGGCAAGCGTACCGTCTAATACCAACTGCTTAGCTGCTTCGATATCAGGGGCTAGATAGCGATCTTTGTCATAGAAAGTCACTTGCTCACGTAGTTTCTGATGTGCCACTGTTAAAGGCTCTGAGGTGTCTAATCCGCGATGAAAATCAATCCCTTGACCGGCAGCCAATAGCTCAATACCGATAATGGTGGCAGTATTCTGTGCCATCTCATATAGGCGACGCGCGCAATAGGTGGCCATTGACACATGATCTTCTTGGTTGGCTGAGGTTGGGATGCTATCGACGCTACCAGGATGGGCGATAGATTTATTTTCTGATGCCAGCGCGGCTGCGGTCACATGGGCGATCATAAAACCTGAGTTTACTCCAGCGTTATCAACCAAGAATGGCGGTAAGCCACCTGACAGTGTCGCATCGATCAGCAAGGCCACACGGCGCTCAGACATAGATCCAATCTCGGCGATTGCCAAGGCTAAAATATCAGCGGCAAAAGCGACTGGCTCAGCATGGAAGTTACCACCTGAAATAGCGACTGGGCCATCTTCATTATTAAAAATAAGTGGGTTGTCGGTCACAGCATTGGATTCGATTAGTAGCGTTTTCCCTGCTTGGTTGATGATATCAAGACAGGCACCCATAACCTGTGGTTGGCAGCGCAGGCAGTAAGGGTCTTGCACTCTATCGTCTTGCTCACCATCATGTGAGGCACGAATGGCACTGCCTTTGATTAATTGACGATGTGCTTTGGCGATTTCAATTTGACCATGATGCCCACGTACTTCGTGAATACGCGCATCAAATGGTGAGTCCGATCCTTTGGCCGCATCAATTGACAGGGAGCCAACGATAGTCGCTGTCTCCAGCAAGTCACGCGCTAAGAAATAACCCCGTAATGCCAATGCGGTTGAGACTTGCGTGCCGTTGATAAGTGCGAGGCCTTCTTTGGCTGCTAGGGTAATTGGCTCAAGTCCATGCTGTGCTAGCGCGTCTGCTGCAGGCACTTTTTCGCCAGCTACAAACACATCGCCTTCACCCATCATTGCAAGCGTCATGTGTGATAAAGGCGCTAAATCACCAGAGGCACCAACAGAGCCTTTTGCCGGAATGTTTGGCGTGATTTGATTATTGATTAAGGCAAGTAAGCTGTCCACTACCTCGCGGCGTACGCCTGATACCCCTTGCGCTAGGCTGGCCACTTTCATCACCATAATCAGTCGCACCACGCCGTCTGGTAACGCTTCACCAGTACCTACTGAGTGAGAAACGATCAAGTTGCGCTGAAGTAGCTCAAGTTGGTCATCACTGATACGCGTCTTTGCTAATAGGCCAAAACCAGTATTGATACCATATGCGCTTTTGTCTCGGGCAATAATCGTACGCACATCTTCATGTGAGGCATCGATGGCCTTATAAGCACTCTCGGGCAGTGTCAATATGACAGGCTGCTCATAGATATCACGTAGCATCTTAAAGCTAAGCTGGCGAGGGTGTAGCGTTAATTTTTTGATATCGTTCATAGGGGTAATCCTAGTTGTATAGTCATAGGGGTTATATTATTTTTGATTCATGTCTTTGTTGAAATGACGTTTTTTAAATGTTTTTAGTTAACATAATACTTGTTATTAAATTTGTTTTTTTAGCCAATCCAGTTGAAGTACATGGCTAGATGTCCGAATGCGGCAGCCAATAAAATACTGAGTACCACACGCTCAAACCAGATGATGACCATTTTGCCGACAGATAATGGTATTTCAGTGGCAAGCACACAAGGAATCATGGCAGAGAAAAACAACACGCTGCTAATAGAGATGACCCCTGCAACATAGCGAGTCAGTATATCAGCCTCACTGAGGAGCAGTGCTGGCAAGAACATTTCAGCCAATCCCGCTGACATGCCTTTGGCAGCGACGAGCGGCTCAGGCAGACCACCAATCCATGTAAAGGGGTAGAGCAATAATCCCAACGCATCGAATACGGGCGTATATTTTGCTAATAGCAATCCTGTTAAGCCGACAGCGATGATAGATGGCACGATAGCAGCCGCCATCGTCAGACCATCACGAAAGTTAGACCATAATATTTGCTTGAGGTCAGTGGCATGGCGCGAAGTAGACAAACCCAAATCAAACGCAGCTGCTAGCCGTGTACCACCTTTATGGTCTAAAGCGGGACGTTCAACGCTATCATCAACAAGGCTAATGGGTGGAAGACGAGCAGTAATCGCAGTGACGATAAAGGTAATCACTAGCGTAGACCAAAAGAATAAATTCCAAAACTCCATCAGACCAAGCGTTTTGGCAACAATGACCATAAATGCTGCCGATACGGTCGAAAATCCAGTCGCAATGATAATGGCTTCGCGCGCTGAATATTGCTTTTGCAAGTAGACACGATTAGTAATGAGCAGCCCGATAGAGTAGCTACCAACAAAGGATGCGACGGCATCAATCGCTGATGAACCTGGGGTTTTCCAAATAGGTTTCATAATCGGCTGCATAAGTACACCAACCATTTCTAGTAAGCCAAAACCAACCAAGAATGCCAATATCAACGCTCCAATTGGCACAATCATACCAACGGGTAATGCCAATTTTTCAAACAGAAACGGCAGCATGTCCTTTTCCATCATAAAGGCAGGCGCTACGTCAGCCACATACATCACTGCCAATATAAGACCCATGATTTTAAAAGCAGTCATAATCATGTGAGTGATATTTTTGCGCCATGAGCCATCGATAAATGGCTTACTTACCCCATAGAGCATGAGTAAAAACAATAGCGTCACAGATAGGGTATGCTGCTGAGTGACCAGATAGGTCGCGCCATGATCGAACAAAATCGTGCTTTTTTCACCAATGGTAAATGGCACGAAGAACATCACCAAACCGATCGCACTGAATACGATAAGCTGTATTAAAGCGATAGGGGTTGATAGTAGTTTTTTTGACGATGTCGTCGCGTTTTCATCGTTCAGACTGGATGTCGTATTTTGCTCAATCATATTATCCTCCTTGATAAAATGTGCTTGACAGGCTACTTAATCATCGGCAGATTCAGACCATAATCTTTCGCTGTTTTGATCGCTAGCTCATAACCTGCATCGGCGTGACGCATAACCCCTGAGCCGCAATCATTGACCAGTACCCGCGCCAAGCGTTTGGCAGCAGCATCAGTACCGTCTGCGACGATGACCATGCCTGAGTGCTGCGAGTAGCCCATGCCAACGCCGCCGCCATGATGTAGTGATACCCAAGTCGCGCCGCCTGCTACGTTGAGCATACCATTCAATAATGCCCAGTCAGATACCGCATCTGAGCCGTCTTTCATGCTTTCCGTTTCGCGATTTGGACTAGCCACTGAGCCTGTGTCCAAGTGGTCGCGGCCGATGACGATAGGGCCTTTTAACTCGCCGTTTTTGACCATTTCATTGAATGCGAGCCCTGCTTTGTCACGCTCACCCAATCCTAACCAGCAGATACGGGCAGGCAAACCCTGAAACTGAATGCGCTCTTTTGCCATATCGAGCCAGCGATGGATATGAGTGTTTTCAGGGAACAGCTCTTTGATTTTTTGATCTGTCTTATAGATATCTTCTGGATCACCTGACAGCGCCACCCAGCGGAAGGGGCCTTTGCCTTGGCAGAACAGCGGACGAATATAAGCGGGGACAAAACCTGGGAAATTAAAGGCATCTTTAACGCCTTCATCAAAAGCCACCTGACGGATATTATTACCATAATCGGTCGTTGGAATGTCCATTGCCTGCAAGTCTAGCATCGCCTGTACGTGTACGGCACAAGACTGAGCGGCGGCTTTGGTTAATGCTGCATGTTGCTCTGAATCTTCTTGCGCGGCTTTCCATGCTTCCACTGTCCAGCCACTTGGCAGATAGCCATTGATCAAGTCATGCGCCGAGGTTTGATCGGTCACCAAGTCAGGCTTCATGCCACCATCGTGAGCACGCTTAACCATCTCAGGCAAGATATCTGCCGCATTACCAAGTAGGGCGATAGAGACAGCTTCACCCGCGTCGGTATGTTGTTTAATCAATTTATAAGCGTGGTCAACATCATCGGCTTGTTTGTCGACATAACCGGTACGCAAGCGGAAATCGATACTAGACTGCTGGCATTCGATGTTAAGAGATGTCGCACCTGCGAAAGTCGCTGCTAATGGCTGTGCGCCACCCATACCGCCAAGACCAGCGGTCAAAATCCAACGACCTGCCCAGCTACCATCATAATGCTGACGACCTGCTTCCACAAAAGTCTCATACGTACCTTGCACGATGCCTTGAGTGCCGATATAAATCCAGCTACCCGCGGTCATTTGGCCATACATCATTAAGTCTTTGCGATCTAGCTCGTTAAAGTGCTCCCACGTTGCCCAGCGCGGCACAAGGTTGGAATTGGCAATTAAGACCCGTGGTGCATTTTCATGTGTTTGAAACACGCCTACTGGTTTGCCAGACTGTACTAGCAACGTCTCGTCATCTTCTAATTCTTTTAGCGATTCTAAGATCTGATCATAGCTTTCCCAGTTGCGTGCTGCGCGTCCGATACCACCGTATACCACAAGGCTTTTTGGGTTTTCCGCCACATCAGGATGCAAGTTGTTTTGCAGCATACGATAAGGGGCTTCAGTCAGCCAGCTTTTGCAATGTAGGGTGCTGCCAGTAGGCGCAGCGATTTCGCGGCTTTCGTCACGGCGGGTCAGCTTAGTCTCTTTGTTGGTTTCATGGTCAGTCGTCATGATCATATCCTTGTGATAGCGAATAGGGCGATACAGTAATCAAAGTAAGTGTTTTACAGTCAGACTATAAACACAGCAAAATATCGAGTAGATAAAGCAGATTGTTTATGCTGCTGTAAAGTTGTATATACAAATTATCAAAGATACTTTTTTCATGCAAGAAGTTTTTATAAATAACTCAATTATTTTTGTGCGCATTTTGGTAGATAGGTAGGTGTCATGTGGTTTTGCTGACGTTCATGAGGGTATCTCGTGATATTATGACGCTATTCTCATTGGTGAAACTGACGGTTAAAGGCGAACATGACAAAAATGATTCCGGCGTATCAACGTATAAAAAACGCCATATTAGACAACATTCATTCTGGTAAATGGCAAGCGGGTAATGCGATTTCGACAGAAATGGCACTGGCAGCAGAGTTTGGTGTGTCGCGAATGACGGTCAACCGCGCGCTAAAAGAGCTGAGCGAAGAGCGGGTATTAGAGCGTCGGCAGGGGTCGGGAACGTTTGTCGCGCAGCAGCAGTTCAATCATACGTTTGTGGAAGTGCGTAATATTGCGCAGGATTTAAAATCTGCCAATCGCGATTATCAGGCACAAGTAGTGAGTAAGCGCACGCTAACTGCCGCTATGTTGGACGATGAATTACGGCGTAAATTTGGTATTGATAAGGATGATGACCGCATTGAACACGAAGTAGCTGTTTTATACGAGGTAAAAATCATTCACTTTGCAGATGGTCAGCCCATACAGTTCGAAGAGCGCTGGGTAGATGCGGCAAAAGTACCAGCGTTCATTGATCAAGATTTTAGTGTGGTCAATACCAGTGATTATTTGATTGCCAAAAGTCCACTAGAGCGCGGCAACTATACTATTCGAGCATTAGCGGCATTTGATGAAGTAGCAAGTGCACTACAAATTGCCCCGCAGTCACCGACGCTCGTATTGCGTCGCCAGACCTACTCGGCAGGCCAAGTCGTTACTTTTGTAAAAATGTGGCATGCTGGTGATCGCTATCAGTTTTCAGGTGAATTATAGCCAGCACCTTACGTATACTCACTGATTGTGTACGTTTTTTCTGTCTAAAGTGAGATACTATAGTAAAAGCAAAATAGAACAAGTACACTAATCAAATGGCATACTCAGAAGATTACAGACAAATGATACTAAGCAAGCTTGAGGAAGGTGATAGCTTTCGAGAACTTGCAGCAGAATATCAACTTAGCCCAGCGACTATACAACGTTGGAAGAAAAACCCTAAGCGCAAGCAACGTGTTTTTCGTCCCTTAAAAATTGACAACCAAAAACTGATAGAAGATGTGGCTACCTATCCTGACAGCTATCATCATGAGCGTGCTATCAGGCTTAGTTGTAGTCCAAGAGGCATTGGTATGGCCTTAAAAAGACTGGGTATTTCTCAAAAAAAAGACACTTAATCATCCAAAAGCAGATATCGAATTAAGGCGCGTATTCCTTGAGCAATTGCATCAATTTGAAGACCAAGATAGACCCGTCATCTACCTAGATGAGAGTGGCTTTAAGTCTCATGACAATAGACCTCACGGCTATTGCTACAAAGGTCAAAAGTGCTTTGGTGAATATAATTGGCAGTTAAAAAATCAGACCAATGCCATTGGTGCCATTCGTAACAACCAACTATTCGCGGTCGGGCTTTATGACTGTAGCATCGATAGCAATCTCTTTCACAGTTGGGTGACACAACTGTTAGTACCTGAACTACCCAAGAATAGTGTTATTGTCATGGACAATGCCACCTTCCACAAACGGCTTGATACCAAAGTACTTCTTGAAGAGGCAGGACATACTATTTT
>NZ_AHVZ01000032.1:0-36370 GCF_000247495.1 Psychrobacter sp. PAMC 21119
GTGTGCCTTGGCAGTCTCAGCCCACAAGCGTCTTAGAAGTGCTTATCGTAGTTTAAGAACCAATAGCGATTGGTTATTTACTTATCAAGAATATGGGCATTTAGACCTACCAAATACTACTAATTCTCTCGAAGGGTTATTCAGTGAGCTCAAGCGACAATTACACAGTCATCATGGGCTAAATGAGTATCGTAAGTTACGGTTTATTAAAGACTTTTTAGAGTCAAAGACACTCAAATAGCATGAATTATGTCCATTAGCGACTACCTTCTAATTTCTAGCATGAATTTTGTCCATTACACCTAATAATATTAGAACCAGAATTTGACCCCCGCAGTCAAACTACTGCTATCAACCGATTCATCTTCTTGACGTCGTTGACCACGAGCCTTGCCAAGCGCTGTCTCATAACTAACACCCACATAAGGAGCTAGCTGGCGACTGAACGTCTCATAAGTCAGCCTGACCTCAGCTTCCATCTCATTAAAGCCTTTGGTAATACCATTATCATGGTCATCTTTACTAAAGGCAGTTAATCCCACCTCTGGTATGACTACCCAATGCTGATCTAAACGCCATTCATACTCTGCGCCTAAATCAAGGCGAAGTTGACCATCGGTATATAAGTAGGCTCTCGCATCTGTTTCGATAAAATACGGTGCGGTACCGACAATACCTGCCATAAGGGCAGCGTTATCGTTTTCAGTATCGTAAGCGACACCAGCTTCACCATTCCAGAAAATGCTCAGTGGTTTCCAATAAGCAAGCGAGCTCAAGCTATCGATTTCTTTATCATCTTTAGTCTGAGCACTACCTTCCGTGCGTAGCCTTATACGATTACTATCAGTACCATACCAACCCGTCGCCTCGAAGTTAATTTGATCCTCATCAAACTGATAGCCCAAGTCGTCTACTGATACTCCCCATAATGGCATGCTGCCCATCATCATTGGCTTACCATACTGCCCGTAGGGAACACCATTTGAATAGTCTGGACTGCGAGCATCGGCTGGTGGTTGCCCGCCTTGCATCCCAGACATATCCATACTGCCATGATCCATGCCCGACATATCCATGCCGCTGTGATCCATATCAGACATATCGCCTGACATATCCATGCCGCTATGATCCATACCAGACATATCGCCTGACATGTCCATGCCACTATGATCCATATCAGACATATCGCCTGACATATCCATGCCGCTGTGATCCATACCAGACATATCGCCCGACATATCCATACCGCTGTGATCCATATCAGACATATCGCCCGACATATCCATGCCGCTGTGATCCATATCTGACATATCCATACCGCTGTGATCCATATCAGACATATCGCCTGACATATCCATGCCACTGTGATCCATACCAGACATATCAGCAGCCGTTGCAAACGATGAGGTGAGCAAGACTAGCGATGACAAACCAATGAATGGCAGATTTTTCTTAGATACTTTCATAATAAGCCTCATATTCGAAGGTTTGTTAAACGACGGCAACTTCTCTGAACATACCGGCTTCCATGTGATAAAGAAGGTGACAATGCCATGCCCATCGTCCAACTTCACCCGTCACATCGAAGCTAATCTTTTGCGCTGGCTGCACCACAATCGTGTGTTTACGTACCTGAAAGTCTCCAGATGGGGTGCGCAAGTCGCTCCACATACCATGCAGGTGCATAGGGTGATTCATCATGGTGTCATTGACTAAGGTAATGCGTACACGCTCGTTAGGTTTAATATTAACAGGCGTTGCATCCTTGAACATCACTCCATCTAAGGCCCAAATATAGCGCTCCATGTTACCCGTTAAATGTAGCTCGATCTCTCTAGTAGGTTTGCGCTGCTCTGCCAATACTTGCTCATCCACGGAGCGTAATTGGTCATAAGTCAAAACCTTTCTATTAATATCACGCAGGTTAATACCAGGATCATCGAGGTTCATACGTGGACTGTCGACGCGCATATCAGATTTAAAGTCGTACTCGGTCTTAGCGTGCTTTGCTTTGTAGCCTTTATCACCCATCGCACCCATCATATCAGCCATGGTCAGCCATTCGATCTTATCCATAGCAGGTATTGCAGCACGAGCGCCTTTCTTGGTTGCAAGCGTGGTCGCGACATAGCCCGAACGATCAATGTTTTGAGCAAATATGGTATGTGCATCTTTGGTCGGCGTGACGATGACATCATAAGTCTCAGCCACCCCAATACGGAAATCATCAATCGCAACGGGCGCGACATCATTGCCATCCGTTGAGACGACGGTCATTTTCAGACCCGGTATACGCACATCGAAGATGGTTTGCGCTGAGCCATTGATAAAGCGCAGTTTGACGGGCTGTCCCGCTTTCACTAGCTGTGTCCAATTGGCGGCGGTGGTTTTACCATTCATAAGGTAGGTAAAGGTTTTTTCACCAGACAGATCGGTAAAATCTGTCGGCATCATGCGCATCTTATTCCACATTTTGCGCTTGTCGTGAGCGGCTTCTAGATCTGTTGCTGCGATATCAGACAATAGTTTTTTAAAATCTGGCAAGTGGTAGTTATCAAAGTCAGCACGCTGCTTTAATAGCTTTAGCAAGTTATGCGGATCGCGGTGTGTCCAATCACTCAATAAAATCACGTGATCTTCGGCGACTGGATGGCGTTCGCGGCCTTTAGGCTCAATGACGATAGCCCCGCGCATTCCAGTTTGCTCTTGAAAGCCAGTATGGGAGTGATACCAATATGTACCCGATTGAATCAGTTTGAATTTATAGGTAAAGGTACTGTTCGCAGGAATACCATCAAAGCTGATACCTGGCACACCATCCATCTCAAATGGGACGAGCAAGCCATGCCAGTGAATAGAGGTCGACTCATTCATCTGGTTATGGACACGGATGGTCACGGTATCGCCTTCTTGCATCTTTAGCGTTGGCGCTGGCAGTGAGTCATTGATGAGGGTTGCCATACTCGACTTGCCATTGACAGTAACGGGCTTTTTGCTGACATACAGGTCAAACTCATTACCGGTTAGGATAGGTACGATATGGTCAGATTTATCACTGTTGACGGCTACGTTTTGTTGACCTTTACCGAGCGCACTATTGGCAATAGATGGCAGTGTGGATAGCATGGATGCCCCTAATAGAGTAGAGGACCCTGTCAAAAAACGCCTGCGGTTAAGCATATTCTTGTTCATAATTATTTACCTAACTTAATCCATGAAATGGGAGTTGAGTCTATATATTTATCAGTCAAGCTTATGTCTGCGACAGCCCATTAGTAGAGCTGGATAAGCTATTTAAACGTCACTCAAACTATAATTGCTGCTGCGGTGATTCAATGGTTGCATAAATGGCTGTTGAGCCATCTTTGTTAAGTTGCATCACTTTATACGGCATAAATTTATCTTGATATTCCATACCAGGGCTACCAACTGGCATGCCAGGTACGGCAAGACCAATCGCATCACTTGGTGGGTTTTTTAGGAACTGCGCCATATATTTGGCAGGGACATGACCTTCAAATACGTAGCCGTCAGTAGTGACGGCGGTATGACAAGAGCGCATCTGCTGCGGTACGCTGTAACGCTCTTTAAACAAAGACAAATCTTCAACGTTCTGTGCGGTTGCATTTAGGCCATGACCTTCGGCATAACCGACCCATTCTTTACAGCAGCCACAATTGGCATCTTTATAGACGGTGGCTGAGATATTTTTTAGGATAGTTGGCTGGGTGTCTGAATGAGCACTGACAGGCATTATTTCCGCTTTTGGTTGCTCTGTTTGCGCGGTTTGCGTAGCGGTCGTTGGCTCAGTCGCTGGTGTTGAGTCAGCAGCAGCGTTAGGTTGACTACAAGCCGCTAATAATAGTGAAGATGTCATCATCACTAAAAGAACACGACCAGATGACCGGTTGTGTTCACTAGAAAATATATTGGTATAGCGTCTCATAAAATCACTCCTGAGCGTCTGTTTGTCTATTGAATATTCTAAAAATGTAGGCAATACCACTGAGTAAAATAGTCATGGCGACATTCAAATCGCAAAAGGCAGCACTATTTAGCACTGCATTTTTTACGAATAATCAATGTTGCATGCCGGATCCATCACCAGACATATCCATCTCACCATCAAATGACATATCTAACATATCATCGTCTATCCTAGTCGTTAACATGGTGTACTGGGCCTCATTTAATTCAGGTAACGATCTGATAAAAGCGACCATTGCCCACATTCTATCGTCATCGTGCGAAGCGCCCCATGCTGGCATACCTGATGCCATAATGCCGTGTTTGATGGCCCAAAAAGCTTGCTGAGCACCGGCATCGGTCTTATAGCGTTCAACCAATTCAGTATTGGTAAAGCTGGGCGGCTTTGGATATAAACTGGCGCTAAAATCAGTGCTTTCTACCCCAGGAGACAAGTGACAACCTGCACACATATCTTTGTAATCGGCACCGCCCGAGCTGATCATTTCTGTCTTTTCTAAGTTGGGAACCGTAATGTCCTTACTAGCATTCGCTATTGAACGCGTGCGGGCAGTCTCTAAAAAATTGTAAACCAGTGGACTATGGGCTTGATCAGCGCCGATATTTATCACACCACTAGTCACTACAATAAAAACACCCACAATCGCGACAAAGACGGTAAAAAGTATTCCTAGTAAAAACTTCATAGGTTTGTCCTAAAAATCCATTTTCGTTAACACTCAATTACTGCTCGATAAAATGATCTAACAGTAATATTGAATTTCTACGAGCAATGCCTAAGAGTCGCTTTTACTAGTAACACAGTGCTTTTGATACATCGCTTTCATTTTGCTCATGTTGGTCATCATGGCTTTCATAGCAGGATCGTTCATATCCATTTTGCTATGATCCATTTTGCCCATCATATCCATGTGTTTTTCCATCTTTTCGCAGTTCATCTGATCTTTCTGCGCATGCATTTTTGGGTCATGCGCCAAAGCTGACGTTGAAACGACCAAGGCTATAGCAGTGGCTACGATTGATTTAGATAGTGATATTGATTTGAATAATGACATGGTAAATCCTTATTTGATTTGGTATAAAGTCAAAAAATATTTGGGATGTTAAGTTATTTTAAAGCATACTTCATTGATTCTGACAGAGAGATGACAGCAAGATTACAATATTGTCATCTTGCTGTTTTTAGTTTTTAATGTTGTCATCAATCCTTTAGTATAACATCAGAGCCAATGTTACTTATCGCTACCATATTTGTTGATGAAGTATTTTTCAGACTGTAGATGTTGATCTTTGTGTTCAATCTCACAAGCCACTCTCGCATCGATATAACTTTTCATTTGTGAATTTGAGAGCTGAGCATCGTTGTGATCCAAGTTTTTTGCAAATTCAGTAACCGCATCACAGTTATTGATGATGGAAGTACTTAGCTCGGTAGTGTGCGCATTAGCCGCAGTAATACCAATAAGTACAGAAGCCGATAGCAGTACTGCTTTTTTGAATGAACCATATGTTTTCATGTAAAACCTCTTTTGTAAGTTATTAGATATGCAAGTTGTTAGATATTTGAATTGATTACCTGTGAAAATAATTCATAGTCGCTAGGTATGAGCAACTATGTTTCATTCATACAGATTAGCAAAAGAAGACTGACAATCTGATTACGAACAGATGACATCTTTGTCAGCTACCAGTCAATTTTGTCATCTGTGCTGGTTAAAACATTAAATAATTATAATCGTACTGAGGAATTATCATGAAAGTACTGCTGGTAGAAGACGAGTTGAAGCTTGGCGAGTACATAAAAAAAGGCTTAACGGAAGCTGGGTTTATTGTGGATCATCACATAACAGGTTTAGATGGCTATCATGCATTGATGACGGAAGAATTTAGCGTGATACTGATGGATGTCATGCTACCTGATGTTAGTGGCTTTGAGCTGGTGCGCAATTACCGAGCGGCAGGTAAGCGTACTCCCGTGCTGTTTTTGACG
Source organism: Psychrobacter sp. PAMC 21119 (assembly GCF_000247495.1). Classification (NCBI taxonomy): domain Bacteria; kingdom Pseudomonadati; phylum Pseudomonadota; class Gammaproteobacteria; order Moraxellales; family Moraxellaceae; genus Psychrobacter; species Psychrobacter sp. PAMC 21119. The sequence continues at coordinate 5,978 of NZ_AHVZ01000032.1, forward strand.
GCAAAAGATGACTTAAGTGACAAGATAAAAGGGATTGAAATTGGGGGCGATGATTATTTAACCAAGCCTTTTGCGTTTGCAGAATTGATCGTCAGAATAAAGAGTCTATTACGACGCGCCAATCAATCCGATTATCAAAGTACGATTATGCAAATAGCGGATCTCAAGATGGACATTGCCAAGCGCACGGTACATAGAGGCGGCAAGCCTATTAAGCTCACGGCAAAAGAGTTTTCCTTACTACAGTTTTTATTAGAGCGCCGAGGTGAAGTGCTACCACGCACTGTGATCGCCTCCCAAGTATGGGATGTGAATTTTGAAAATGATACCAATGTGATTGATGTGGCGATAAGGCGTCTTCGCATAAAAATAGATGATGAGCATGAGGCAAAGCTGATTCATACTGTGCGTGGTATGGGGTACCGACTGGAGGCTGTCGATACAGTGCTTGATAATAATCCGTCTCACGAAGCTGGCAATATCTAATATGAAACACAGGTTGGACAATCGACGCTTGCCACTATTGTGGCGTACTGTGTTGCTGCTCACGATATTTGTCGTTATGTCACAGATTATTATTTATATTTGGGTACAGCACTCTGTTAAGGGCCATTTTGAACAAATGGATGCTGAGATTATGACTCATGCCGCGTTTAACTTACGTAAGCAAGTGGCAGAGCCTAACAGCCATATAACCTCTCAAATGCTAACAAATTCTCAAGGTCTATTAAATAACCAGCCACCGTTAAGCTTGTCATCTGATACAACATCATTTTCTGCAGAAGCATCAGAGGAGGCTGGTCATCTACATTCTTCTTGGCTAGATTACGATCTAAAAACGGTCATTGCTAACAAAGAGGGACAGATACTGTCTAGTACCCCCAACAACTTTACTCAAGAGCTAGGGGAAGCGTTTAATCTGTTGTCACTGCGACAAGATAACGATAAGCAACAGTTTGTGATGAGTATTAACAGCAGATACTATCGAGCGATGGTCATTGAAGACGACAAAATGCTCGCGCTTATCGCGTTACCTATAGATGTACATCATCAGTATTTATTACAGTTCAATCGCCAGCTGAGCTTGATACTTACTGCCATCACATTATTACTCGTCTCAATCGCCGCATTGAGTGTGTATTGGGGTTTTGCGCCTTTGGCCACTATCGTACAAAAAATGCAAGGCATAAACCTCCAAAGGTTAGACGAAAGAGTTGGGGTTGACGATATGCCGTTAGAACTGCGGCCACTAGCAGAGTCTTATAATTCGATGATGGTCAAGCTTGAAAGCAACTTTGAATCTTTGTCACGATTTTCAGACAATATCGCTCATGAGCTGCGTACCCCAATAGCGACGCTGAGTACACAAACGCAGGTCATGCTAACTAAGCCAAGAGAAGGCGACGAATACATTGAGCAACTGCATCATCAACATGACACGTTAGAGCAGCTGTCAGCCATGATAAACAATATGTTGCTGCTGGCAAAAACTCAGAAAGGATTGAGTGACTCGCAAATTAGTCACGTAGATACGGACAGCTTAATCACCAAGCTCGTTGATTACTATGAAATGATTGCAGAGGATCGAGGGATAACTTTTGAAAAATTAGGCGAATTTAAGACAGTATTAGGTGATGAAGGTTTATTGCAACGGTTATTTGCTAATCTCATGTCAAATGCAATTTATTATGCCGCTAGTGACAGTATTATCACAATATCAGCTACCATTATTACCTCAGGCAGCACCCTTGATACGGCAAAAGAAGAGGCTCTATCCTCAAAACAATCTTTATTAATAACAGTGACCAATCGCTTAGACAAGATGCTCAATCAGAGTGAAGCTGATAAATTGTTTGAGCGATTCTATCGTCATGATAAAACCAGTCATCAGCACTCAGGCACAGGATTGGGATTGTCTATCGTTCAGGCTATCGCTAATGCGCATAAAGGCAAGGTTGGCATCACGATTAAGGATGACTATTATTTTCAAGTCAGTGTAGAATTATTGACTGAGGGTTGAGGTCTATTGAGCATTCAAATATTAGGACTGCTGATTTTAGCATCAGCCTTTCAGGGCAGGGCTATTTTTTGCCAATACATGGCGAAATTGTCTAACCTAGAATGACTAGGCGTCAAAAATTTCACTGCGTATTGTCTAAAAAATAACCACTGCCAGTACCACATTTGAATGCTCAACAGACCTTAATCTAAACCTTAGATAGTTGAGCATATAAATTTGATCTGAATAGATAACCTTTATCAGCCAACGACTTGAAAAGAAATTTACTATGACCAAGTAAATGCATATCTACCATTTTTCTTATATTTCACCATATGTTTTAAAACACAACTATTTTAAAACACAACTATAAAAAACAATTAAGGATCCATTATGCATATCACAGAGAATTTTGACGCAGGAAATATTGACGTTATCAATGTAGAAGACAAAAACGACATTCAATTAGCCATTCGTCCAGACGTTGGCGAAGAGTTTTTTCAATGGTTTAACTTTCGCCTATCTGGCGAGGTTGGAGAGCAGTATGTTCTCAATATTATGAATGCAGGGGAAGCGTCCTATCTGGAAGGATGGGAGGATTACCAAGCGGTTGCTTCTTATGATCGTCAGCATTGGTTTCGTCTGCCAACGGCTTATAAAGATGGCAAATTAACCATCGTGGCAGAGTTAGAATGCGAAACCATGCAAATTGCTTATTTTGCGCCTTACAGCTATGAGCGTCACCAAGATTTATTGGCGGCCGTGCAGATGCACCCGTTAGTAACTTTGGAGCATCTAGGCGAAACGCTTGATAAGCGCGATTTAACTTTGGTTAAGATTGGCGATGGTGCTGCCCCCAAGCGCAATATATGGATTACTGCCCGTCAGCATCCAGGTGAAACGATGGCTGAATGGCTCATCGAGGGCTTATTGTATAGCTTGCTAGATAGCGATAACGCGACCGCAAAACAGTTATTAGACAAAGCCAACTTTTATATTGTGCCCAATATGAACCCCGATGGCAGTGTACGTGGTCACTTGCGTACTAATGCTGTCGGAACCAACCTAAATCGTGAATGGCAAAGTCCAAGCTTAGACAAAAGCCCTGAGGTATTTCATGTGATTAATAAAATGGAAGCGACAGGCGTCGATCTATTTTATGATGTGCATGGCGATGAAGCATTGCCATACGTATTCCTTGCTGGGTCACAAGGGACACCAAGTTATAGTGACCGTCTCGCACAGCTACGCGATAGATTTTCAGACGTATTAAAATTAGCCAGTGCCGATTTTCAGTCCGAATTTGGCTATGAAATTGATGCACCGAGTGCTGCCAATATGACCGTTGCCACCAATTGGGTAGCAGAGCGTTTTGATTGCCTTGCTAATACGTTAGAGATGCCATTTAAAGACAACAATAATCTGCCTGACGAAGAGATGGGTTGGTCACCAGAGCGTTCTATCAAATTAGGGGAAGCCTCACTAATTGCAATGCTTGCTGTCGTCGATGATTTACGGTAGTTAGTGATTCAATAGGAGAGAGAAAATAATAGATGTCCCAATGATAGTATCCCAATTACAGCCAGTAATGCTCTTGCACATACGTCACACACAGATCATAAAAAGCTTGAGCGGGCGGAGAGATAGATTTATTAGCGAGTTTAAAAATTCCGATCTGTCGGTTCAAGGATGGGTCAACTAAATCTATCCAAACCAATTCGGGCTCATTAGCAGGGAAGGCAAGCTTAGGTAAAGTAGTGATACCAAGATCATTACGCAATAAAGAAAATAGCGATGTGATGTTTTCTACTGTATATCTTGCTCTGCGATTGAGCGCTTCGGCTGGTGTGTTTTCGAGCAATCTGCAAGTACCGTTATAAATAAATGGCTGCGACATAAGTTGCTGCCATGTTAGCCCTTGGGACTGATTTAACTCGTTGTTCAGCGCATTGCTTTTAAGACAGACCACGCCAATCGGATCTGATATGAGCAGGGTGAAGTCTATATTCGTTTGATCAATACTGGTGCAATTGCCCAATGCCAAATCTATCTCACCTGCCAACAATCGATTGGCCACACCAACAGAATTGTCATCTATCAATACAATCTCAATATCAGGATACTTTTTTGAGTATTCGACCAATACGCTAGGTAATAGCTTGGTCACTAGCGACGGCACGCTTGCAATCCTAATTTTACCTTTATCACCAGATGCGGATGCTTTTAAGTCATCTTCTAGCGCTTGATAAATGGTAAGGAATTGCTCAATTTTTGGTAAGCAGGTTTCACCAAATGGCGTCAGTATCGCTTTGTTTCCCACTTCAAATAAACGCTGCCCTAAGGTTTTTTCCAATTCCTTTATCGAGGCTGACAAAGCAGCTTGCGAACGGTTGGCGCGATCAGCCGCCGCACGAAACCCTCCTTCTTCCACGACAAATAAGAAATGACGCAATTGCTGTAGCTTCATATTCAAACCATCCAAGACTATTCTCTAATAATTTATCTTAAATGATAGATTAAATCTATCAAAATTCAAATTTAATTAGTTAGATTTATCGTTATGAATTGAGTAGGATAAGTCATATAGCAATCGCTGCCCAACCATAGATCAAAGGACATGACGACATGAAGACTCACTCAACCAAACAAGCCATAAAAACCTCACTTTATGCGTCTAAAGCCCCTTTAGAATGGGCAATCACTAGCAATGGCACGTTGTACACCGCGCAGATTCCTATCGATGAAAATGGTGATGTGGTTGCAGGTGGTATCGAAGCGCAAACTCGCCAAACGCTAGACAATCTTAAGCACACATTAGAATGTGCCAATGTTGGCATGGATTCGGTACTACAGGTACTCATCTACGTAACCGATCGAGCATATCTAAAAACGGTCAATCAAGTGTATGCCGAATACTTTGAAGCACCATATCCTAATCGTGCGGCACTGGTGATCGCAGGACTGGCACGAGAGGAGATGCTGGTTGAGCTGGTTGTATATGCCGCTGTGCCTTAAAACTAATTCTAATATTCCATTTTTTAATACTTTATCAAGGAAGCTCTTATGTCAGCTCACACCGCCCAACAGATATTACAGCAAGACCCAACCAAATCACTTTACATCAACGGTGAATGGCAGGCAGGCGTAAATACCATTGCCAATATTAACCCATCTGATATCACTGACACTATCGGTGAGTTCGCCCAAGCCAGTGGCGATCAAGTCAAAGACGCCATTGCGGCGGCGCGTCAAGCCCAGCCAAAGTGGGAAGCGACTCCTTTAGAAAAGAAACAGTCTATCCTACAGGCGATCGGCGATGAGATGATTGCTCGCTGTGATGAGTTAGGTACGCTGTTGTCTCTTGAAGAAGGTAAGCCATTCGCAGAGGGTCGCGGTGAGATTTATCGTGCAGGTCAGTTCTTCCATTACTATGCGGCGGAAGTATTGCGTCAAATGGGTGATACGGCTGATTCAGTGCGCCCTGGGGTTAAAGTCGAAGTCACCCGTGAAGCAGTCGGAGTGGTCGCGATTATCTCACCTTGGAACTTTCCAACGGCCACCGCTGTGTGGAAAATCGCCCCAGCACTAGCGTTTGGTAACAGCGTCATTTGGAAGCCTGCCAATTTAACACCTGCCAGCGCAGTGGCATTGGCTGAAATTATCCACCGTCAGGGCTTACCTGAAGGTACGTTTAACTTGCTATTGGGTGGCGGTTCGTCAGTTGGTGATGCGCTCATCAATTCTACAGATATCGATGCGGTGAGCTTTACGGGTTCTGTACCAACGGGTCGCAAAGTTGCGGCTGCTACAGCACCAAACTTTATTCGTTGTCAGCTTGAGATGGGCAGTAAAAACGCCTTGGTCATCGCTGACGATGCTGATCTGCAAGTTGCTATTGATGCAGCAGTGGCTGGTGCGTTTGGCGGTTCGGGTCAGAAATGTACGGCTTCTTCACGCCTGATCGTGATGGACGGTATCCACGATGAATTTGTGGACGGTGTGATTGCCAAAATGAAAACCTTAAAGGTTGGCCATGCGCTTGAAGACGGTATCTTTATGGGGCCTGTCGTTGATGATAAGCAGCTGGCATCAAACATGGACTGGATCGAAAAAGCCAAGCAGTCTGGTGCCAATTTAGCGTTTGGCGGTGAGCGGTTAGAAATGCCACATGACGGCTATTACATGTCGCCGACGTTGTTTACTGAGACGGATAACAGCTGGGATATTAACCAAGAAGAGGTTTTTGCACCGCTAGCATGTGTCTTGCGTGTCAAAAACCTAGAAGAAGCGATTGCCATGACTAATGACACGCGATTTGGTCTGACGGGCGGCATCATCACTCAAAGCTTGCGTAGCAGTGCGATGTTCAAAGAGCAAGTACAAGCAGGCTGCGTCATGGTCAATCTAGCAACTGCAGGTACGGATTATCACGTACCATTTGGTGGTCGTAAACAGTCAAGCTTTGGCCCGCGTGAGCAAGGTCAATATGCCAAAGAGTTCTATACCATCGTCAAGACCGCTTATCAAAAAGCGTATTAGACACCTTTTTGACAAGCATGCTAGCCGCTATCGAAGCGACACAGTGTAAAAAAGCACTTAATAGCAAATGATAGCGGTCACTTATAAAAGTATTAAAAGGAATTGATATGTACCAAGATCATATCGTCATTGACGGATTACAGTATAGCCATTGGGATCGTGACTATTTTAAGATGCTGCAAGCCAGTGGTATCAATGCGGTACATGCCACCTTGGTCTATCACGAAGATGCCCGTCAGACCATGACCCGCTTTAGCGAGTGGCACACACGCTTTGAGCAAAATTCAGATCTTATATTACCCGTGTACTCAGTGGCTGATATCAAAATGGCAAAAGAGCAGGGCAAAGTTGGCATATTCTTTGGCGCGCAGAACTGCTCACCAATCGATGATGAAATTGGTTTGATTAGCGTGATGCGCCGCTTAGGCCTATTGATTATGCAGCTGACTTATAACAACCAGAGCTTACTGGCGACGGGTTGTTATGAGCAGAATGATAGCGGTATTACCCGTTTTGGTCAGCAAGCCATCGCTGAGATGAATCGTGTCGGTATGATTATTGACATGTCACACAGCGCTGAGCGTTCAACGCTTGAGGCGATAGAAGTGTCATCGCGTCCGATATGTATCAGCCATGCCAATCCGACCACGGCTCATGAGGCCCTGCGTAATAAATCGGACACAGTCATCAGCGCCTTGACCCAAGCAGGCGGGTTGTTAGGTTTCAGCTTATATCCGTTCCATTTGCCAAATGGTAGCGCATGTACGCTTAATGACTTCTGTACCATGATTGCCAATTGCGCTGATAAATATGGCGTAGAGCATCTAGCGATTGGTAGTGATCTATGTCTCAATCAGCCACAAGCCGTGCTTGAGTGGATGCGTAATGGTCGCTGGTCAAAAGCGATGGATTATGGTGAAGGCAATGCCAATAATTCAGGTTGGCCAGATACTTTGTCATGGTTCGCTGGTAAAGACGGTATGGAAAATATCTATAACGGTCTGCTAAAGCACGGTTTTAATGAAAGCGATGCTGGAAAAGTCATCGGTCAAAACTGGTTTGGTTTTTTAGAGCAAGGATTAAAGCCTTTGGCTTAACTAGCTATTTAAAGAGTCATTTTAATCAATGGTTGCTCGAAATCGCTATAAGACGACAGTCGTGTTATAGCGTATATCTGTTTGAAGTAGGTAATTTTGAATTAGATCGTATGTGTAGTGAGGTCGTTTGATTACATCCTCATTGCTACCACTCTGATCTAAAACGCAACGTTAGCATTAGTATATGGAGCCACATCATGGCCGATTTAAAGGGATTTAATCAAGATGAGCAAGGACGCTCAACTCCTGTTAATCAAGGAACAAGTGAGTCCGAAGCCGCCGCTATTTCTACCGACACATTAGGCCTTAAAAATCCTGCGTTTTGGTACAGTGGCGGATTCATTGTAGCCTTTGTTTTGATGGCTATTTTTGCAGAAGCACGCTTAGCAAAAATAGTCGAAGTGGGCTTTTTGTGGTCCGTCAAAATATTTGGTCCTTTTTGGCAGATATTGCTACTAGCGACCTTTGTTATTGCTTTGGCTGTCGGTGCTGGTCGCACAGGTCGCGTGATACTGGGTAATTTACCTGTACCTGAGATAGACAGTTTTAAATGGATGGCTATTCTTTTCTGCACACTACTGGCCGGTGGCGGGGTTTTTTGGGCTGCCGCCGAGCCAATCGCGCATTTCGTTTCAGCGCCTCCTTTATACGGTGAGTCAGCCGATCTACAGCAACGCGCTTTTAATGCTTTGTCTCAATCATTTATGCATTGGGGGTTTTTGGCGTGGGCGATTGTAGGTAGTTTAACCGCAATTGTGATTATGCATTTGCATTATGACAAAGGCTTACCGTTGAAGCCTCGTACGCTTCTTTATCCTATGTTTGGTGAGCGTGTACTCACCGGCCAAACGGGTGCAATCATCGATGCTTGCTGTATCGTGGCAGTGGCTGCCGGTACTATCGGTCCTATTGGTTTCTTGGGTTTGCAGACCAGCTATGCGCTGAATGAATTGTTCGGTATTCCCGATACGTTCACGACTCAGCTAATCATCATTGTCTTTGCCATCGTACTCTATACGTTGTCTGCGATCAGTGGTCTGACTCGTGGTATGCAGCTACTCAGCCGCTTTAACGTCATTTTGGCTTTTGCGCTGATGGTCTTTATCTTAATATTTGGACCGACCAATTTTATTGTCAACGGCTATATCCAAGGTGTGGGTACGATGATTGACAACTTCGTTCCAATGGCAACCTTTCGCGGTGATGAAGGTTGGCTGAGCTGGTGGACGGTATTCTTCTGGGGTTGGTTCTTAGGCTATGGTCCGATGATGGCGATATTTATCGCTCGTATTTCACGCGGTCGTACTATCCGTCAATTGATTACCACCGTCTGTATCATTGCACCGCTTGTCACCTGCTTTTGGTTCACCGTCGTCGGTGGTTCTGGCTTAGCGTTTGAGATTGCCAATCCAGGAAGTGTCAGTAGCGCCTTTGAGGGTTTTAACTTACCCGGTGCACTATTGGCCGTGACGCAGCAACTGCCATTTCCTTTGATTACCTCGATATTGTTCTTAATTTTAACCACGGTATTTATCGTGACCACGGGCGACTCGATGACTTATACCATCAGTGTGGTCATCAGTGGCGAGCGTGAACCGAACGCCATGATTCGCACCTTTTGGGGCATCATGATGGGGGTGACAGCGATTGTTCTAATCTCGCTTGGTTCGGGCGGCGTGACAGCATTGCAGTCCTTTATCGTGATTACCGCCGTGCCCGTCTCTTTTGTATTATTGCCTTCACTATGGAATGGTCCACAGATTGCTCAGAAAATGGCACGAGAGCAAGATTTGTATCGCCCTAATCAGGTAGAGGTGAGACACAAAATCAGTGAAGCCGAAAACGCTCAAACGTCTAAAGAAAGCATGACGCAAAAAACTGATTAAGGTTCTAAATCACCAAACGGTAAATATGAGACAGCTATTACATGCGTCGCTAATTTCATATTTACCAATAGACACCTTCATTGAGATTATTAACGAAGCTGCTGGCTCAGTATATTAGGTAAGGTAGTGACATTATGAATATGGTTTATGCAAATGATAAAAGTATCGACGTCAAATCGCCTTTACTTAGTACAGGTTTCCGTACTCGTGATGTGATTATGGATGCGCAAAGACTGGGCGCCATGCATCAAACCCGCGTTAGCTTTGTGCGTACGTTATTGCGTAAGATTGATAGAGAAAAATGGACGCTCAGCACTCATTTGTGGGATTTGGATGAGCAAGGCTATGGCAAGGTTATCTATCGTCTACATACCCCAGAGCATCTGTATCATCTGGTGGTGTTTTGTAATGAGCTGGCTGATGACGAACGTAATGATAGAGTGATTGCCCAAAAGTGGGATGTGACCTTTGGGCTGGTGTTTGGTGAGATAAGCGAAGAGTTACTGAGTAATCTACAAGCCAACGTACCGCTACAAGAAGCTGGTCGTAACTCCAACATGATGATGGTGCTGGCACGAGCAAACAAAAGCGTGCGGGTCTTTGATCATATCGTCAGCTCGCTTGCGGCTGGCAAGCAGCCTGAGATTGATGTACTCGCACAAGTGGGCTACATCCTGCGTACCACGGCGGTCTATGGAAATGGTAAGTTCGGTATTTATGATTTTAAGCCGTTAGAGCATAGCGAGGACTTTAATCAGTCGTTCCGAGCGCAGATGTGTGCTGTGTACTTGCTGCGTGAGTTTAGCCTTGATTGGGTCGATTATTTGGCACAGCAAAAAGGTGGCAGCAACGCAGTCAAGCTGCATCCAGAGATTAAGCGTTATTTGGGTATTGGTAATGCCACCGGTCTAGGTATGGCGCCTTATCTAATCAATCATCCATGCGTCGTTGATCAATGGCTGACTACTCGTGAGGAGGCGTTGCAAGTGACACTGGTTTGCCAGATTGAGCCTAAAGAATCGGCGCATTTTGCCAGTCTAATCAAACGTGCTATCCAACATTTTAACGAGATTGTCACCATCAACGAGCAGCAAGTCAAACGCAATGAAACGGTTGTTAGGGAGTTAATTGTTTTACAAAATAACTTGATGACAACCATTAATAATCATGCGACATGGGCGCATTTTTTACAGGCGCATGACCATTTGAGCTTTGAGAGCCAAGAAGTCATCATTTCGTGCTTAATAGAGCTGTATCCTGAGCGTGTCGATGCACTGCTCGACAGAGTTAATGCTGATGAAGTATTATCGTTACCAAAAGGCAAAGTCATTCAAGATCTGATTGACGTCTTAGAGCAGCATTATCGCTGGGCCATTGATATCGACTTTACTCAGCCTGAGAATAGCCATTGGTTTTGGTATCGTTCCATCGATAAGGAAGAGCCGCGTATGGGTATACGTGGTCAGGAGCCGGGTGCTGATCGTGAGCTGTCCTTGGATATCGCTCGCCAAGCCAATCATTTATATTTGGCTTTAAAACAAGCCAATTCGCAGCAGCTAATATCCGAGTTCATCTTAAATAAGCCCAAATATCGCTCAATTGCGCGCCGCGTCTGGACGATGGGGCATAAGCAGCTGGGTGATATACAGATGAATGTTCTGCATAAAGACGCGTTACCCATGCATCTATTACGGTGTAAATTATCGATGTTTGGGGCAACCAAGTTTGATCCCAGATCCGATCGCTGGGTCAGGATTACTTTGTTTCAAGGCGCGCCATTATTTGCAGAAGTAGGTAGTGATGAATGGTTGTTTCCTTTATTGCCTGATGTATCAATAGAGCAAGGAGGCTCTGACTTATGATGGTATCGCACAATGAAATCGTTACGATGGTATACAAAGCTTTTACTGGGCTGCACCGAGAGGTGGGGGAAGCTGATGTGATAGCCACTATGGTCGCCGAACTACAGATGGCAGGATTGGATGGTATCAAACATTTTAATAATGCCACTCCGTATATCTTGAACGAGATTGATACGCCAATCGATATCGTTCATCAGGAAGAAGGTGCTATCCGTTTAGATCTGCATGGTAGTAGCTTAGCCTGTCATTTGCCGACTATCATTGACTATGCGCTTGAAAAAATGGGCGACTCAGCGCATTTTTATATTTATTTGCAGAACTGTCATAATCGCTGGTTGGCTTATAGCGAGTTAGTGGGACTGGCTGCCAAAGGCTTTGCTTGCTTGGCCAAATGGGATAATGGCTCTGTGCCCAAACATACATTGTTTACGTTAAATAAAGACTTTGTCTATCCTGACCTTTACTTTTTTGACAAACCGCAAGCCAACTACAATACCAATGATATGGTCATTGAAATTGCCACGCAAAACTTTGATATTGAATCAGACACACAGAATTTCGATCGTAAAATATCGACAGATGCATTGTTTGAAACGCATCAGCGCGCATGGAAAGAAGGTATCTATGTTGATGATACGCAGTGGGAAACACTCAAAACAACAGCCGCCGCGATATTGGTCGAAAACAGCGAGGAATCAAGTCGCGGTGCGGGCGGGGTATAGAGTATAAAGCCCAACCATTTTGAAGGGTCTAAAAATTTTATTCATATTTCCAACTAGGGCGTGTCATCATTTAGATTGTGAGGCTTAAAATGAGGAAAATTGCAGCCAAACAAGGAAGGGATTGCCGTAAATATGAACATATTGACAAGATTTCTGACGATGTTTGGCAAAATTTAGCCATTTTAAGACCACTAAATGTATCAATGTGCTAATTGATGACACGCCCTAAATAAAGCGGCTAGCTCATTAGCTGCTTTTCGCATTACAGGTATACAACTCAACAGCTGATCTAAAAATTTTCTTGCTATGGGGAAATAATTTAACAGTAATAGCTTATTGCTACTTGCCCAGATAAGTAGCGTCAATAAATACCAATAAAAAACACTTGTTGGTCAATATCTATAAAGATAAATGAACATATGCCTACATTTGTAATCAACCCTTCCTTGTCTACTTTCATTTATGTATCACATGCGTTTATTTACAACGCTTACGTCTTGTCATTTTAAAAATGTTCTGCTAGGTTACATAACGATAATATAGTTATCTATATATAAAATACTGTTACAAAGCACCAACTTTATACGGGTTTTATTAGGTGATTTTTTATCTGCCAGAAATGTCAAAACGTAAGAGGTTGTAATCATGTTAGATTTAGCAAATATGACGCCAAAAGAGGTCAGAGCATTAATTGGTAAGAACGAAATCAACAAGCCGACTTCTGGCATGTGCAAAGGTCACATACAAGCAAACCTAGTCATAGTACCCAAGAAATTGGCCTATGACTTTTTATTGTTTGCACAAAGAAACCCCAAATCTTGTCCTATTTTAGACGTAACAGATGTTGGTAGTTCGGAACCACGGCTGATGGCGAAGGGCGCAGACTTAAAGTCTGATGTCCCAAAGTATCGAATATACGAGTTCGGCGAGCTAGTAGCTGAGGTCTCAGACCTAACAGACTATTGGAGAGAGGACTTGGTCTGCTTTCTTTTAGGATGCAGCTTTTCCTTTGAGTCTGCCATGCTCAATGCGTCTATTCCTGTCAGACACATCGAAGACAATCACAATGTGCCGATGTATATCACAAATATAGAAACTGAGCCTGCAGGACAGTTTTATGGAAAAATGGTGGTCAGCATGCGACCAATACCTTATCCATTAATCACCAGAGCCGTACAAGCCACCTCTCGGTTTCCGCAAGTACATGGCGCGCCTATCCATATTGGAGACCCTAGTGTCATCGGTATCACAGACATTCATTCTCCCGATTTTGGTGATGCATCACTTATAAAGGAAGGCGAAGTGCCTGTGTTTTGGGCTTGTGGTGTGACGCCTCAAAGCATCGCAATGACCAGCAAACCTGAACTGATGATAACGCACGCGCCAGGGCATATGTTTATCTGTGACCCAAAAGATGAAGACTTGGCAGTTCTGTAATGTTTGGTGACAACGCCCTTTTAAAATGTAATGGCATCCAATCTTGTTTGTCCACAAAGCTCTTAGTAAATAAAAACGTAGTGTTTAACAGTAAGGCCCTAGTTATATCAGCGACAAAATTTCTTATAAAACATAATTATTCACTTTCACTCTAATGGAACAGACAATCATATGAATATAAACTTTACGGATCTAGAAAAGCTAATCAAGATCGCAGAAGGCGCTGATATACAATCGTTAGAGGTGACCGATGGCGATGCAAGCATCTCTATCATTTGTCAGGCTAATGGTAATGAAAGCAGTAATCATATTGGCAATACTACTCAATCGAAAACTTCTCATTCAGCACCACACACACTAAGCTCCCACAATAACACTTCTAATAATACCAGTGTAGAAAACAGCTCTATGGATGAAACGGTGACGACAGAGGTCACTAATTCATCTAGCTCTTCATCTTCATCCCAAGTATTGGCGCCTATGCTCGGCACTTTTTATCTTCGCTCTGAGCCGACCGCTGAGGCGTTCTTTAAGGAAGGCGATCAGGTAGCAGCAGGGCAGACCCTATGTATCATTGAAGCCATGAAAATGATGCATGAGGTAAAGGCAGAAGCTAACGGTACGATTCAAGAGATTCTGATCGAGGAAGGTGACGTCGTAGAATATGCACAGCCCTTATTTATTATAGCGCCAGATAGTTAAAGTCAATCAATAGCCACTCAATATTGTATAGACGCTGCACAAGCACTGTATTTGACACTATATTTTTAAGGGAATAAACATGTTCACAAAAATCTTAATTGCCAATCGTGGCGAGATTGCGCTACGTATTATCCGAGCTTGTAAGCAGCTGGGTATTAAATCCGTCATTGCCCACTCTGAATCAGACAAAGACTCGTTACCCGTACGCCTAGCCGATGAAAAAATCTGTATCGGGCCTGCCAATGCCACGCACAGCTACCTCAATCAAAGAGCGCTGGTCTCTGCTGCAAAAATTACCAACGCACAAGCCATCCATCCAGGCTATGGCTTTTTGTCTGAAAACGCAGACTTTGCGGCCTTAATTGAAGACTCAGGTCTCACCTTTATTGGCCCAACGGCTGACAATATCAGAAACATGGGCGACAAGGTTGAAGCCAAAAAACAAATGACGATGGCTGGCGTGCCTTGTGTACCTGGATCGAATGGCGCATTGCCTGCTGATTCAGAGCAAGTTATCAAGATTGCCAATGACGTTGGTTATCCAGTCATCATCAAAGCAGCAAGCGGCGGCGGCGGGCGTGGGATGCGTGTGGTCGAAAAAGAAGCCGACTTACTCTCTGCGATTTCTATGACGCAAACAGAGGCCAAAGCCAATTTTGGTAGCGCTATCGTTTATCTCGAAAAATACTTACAAGCACCGCGTCATATCGAAGTGCAAGTCATGTCCGATACCCACGGTAATGCTATTTATTTAGGCGAGCGTGATTGCTCTATGCAGCGCCGTCATCAAAAAGTCATTGAAGAAGCGCCAGCACCCGGTATCACCGAAGAGCAGCGTCAGAAAATAGGCCAAGCCTGTGTCACAGCTTGCGAGCAAATGCAGTATAGAGGCGCAGGCACGTTTGAGTTTTTATATGAAAACGGCGAGTTCTTCTTTATCGAGATGAATACTCGTGTGCAAGTTGAGCACACCATCACTGAGATGGTAACGGGCGTGGATATTGTGCAAGAGCAAATCAGAGTAGCTGCAGGACTGCCACTGGCATACAAACAGAATGATATCGCCATTACCGGACACGCTTTTGAGTGCCGTATCAATGCTGAAAACGCGCAGACATTTTTACCAAATGCTGGACGCATAGACTACTGCCACATGCCAGCAGGGTTTGGTATCAGAGTAGACAGTCATGCTGAATCGAACTACACCGTGCCGCCATCTTATGACAGTTTGATTGCCAAGATATGTGTACAAGATCGTTCAAGAGAAAAAGCGATAGAAAAAATGCGTGCGGCATTATCAGAAGCGCAAATCACGGGTATTGATACCAACATTGGTTTGCATCAACGTCTGTTTGAAGATGAGGTATTTTGTCAGGGTCAAATGAGCATTCATTATCTAGAACAGTGGATACAAGACAATATATAAATCCAGTCTGACCCGCAAAAATGAAAACCAAATTTGGCATTAGCGTCAGAATTAAGATAACAGATAATGGAGCCCATACTGATGGAACTACAATGGCAAATATGCAGTGAAACCAATCTAGCGTTGTTTTTTCCCAAACCAACCACCTTAGAAAAACAACAAAAATGCTGGGCTTTATCAGACAGCATCCAGAAAATGCCAGAAGTCATCGAAGTGGTAATTGGCATGAATACGCTCAGTGTATTCATCGTGCCATTAACGTGGGCTGAGCTGAATACTTTCAAAGATAAGCTATCAGATCTACTCAATGATATCCCTTCAAAAACCATCCAAGGTAAGCACGTCGAGATACCAGTGCATTACGGTGGAAAATATGGCCCCGATCTAGCGGCCATGGCGAATGACCTAAATCTCTCAGTTGAAGCCGTCGTCGAGCTACATACTAAAGCCACTTATACCGTTTACTTTATCGGTTTTCAGCCAGGGTTTCCTTATCTTGGCGGCTTGTCTGAGTCCTTATACTTCCCAAGGCATGCTGTACCTAGAACCCAAGTGCCCGCAGGCTCAGTGGGTATAGGCGGCGAGCAGACAGGGGTGTACCCTTTTGAGTCTCCAGGCGGTTGGCAGTTACTCGGTCAGACGGATACTGCCTTATTTGATTTAACCAAGTCTTCTCCGACGTTACTTAACGCAGGCGATACTTTGACATTTAAAGCGATTGATATTCATCAATAAGCGATAAATAAAAGATGCATAAATCAAATAGACAAATAAACAGGTGGTATCAATGAAAATTTTAACCGCAAGTGCCCTTGCCAGTATTCAAGATTCGGGACGACTGGGTTACCGCAGTATGGGTGTGGGTAGAAATGGCGTAATGGACAGCTGGGCGCTACAAGCTGGTAACGCTTTGATGAAAAACGAGGCAAACGAACCTGCTATTGAAATAGCGCTCGGTGAGCTAACCATACAGTTTGAAGAAAGCGTCAGTTTTTGCTTAACAGGTGCTTTATACGAGGCATATTTAGACGACAAGCGTGTTCCTTGCTATTGGCGTATCAATGCGACAGCTGGGCAAACGCTCAAACTTTTGCGTCCGCTACAGGGTATGTATAGCTATTTATGTGTGCACGGTGGCTTCGATATTGAGCCAGTATTACAGTCGGTTAGCACCAATCTCAAAGCAGGATTTGGCGGATTTGAAGGCAGATACCTAAAAGCCGATGATACCTTAACGGTAAAAACTGAATCAAGCCTGCCAGTTATTGGGGTGGCTCGCCTTGCGCCAACCGAGGTTATTCGAGTGATAAAAAGCAGCGAATATGACTGCTTTACCGCATCCTCTCAACAAGCGTTTGAGACCCAGCCATGGAAACTACAAACCAGTAGTAACCGTATGGGTTACCGTTTAGCGGGGGCAACCGCGCTTGAATTTAGTGAGCCAGTAGAAATGAGCTCACATGGTGTTGATATTGGCATGATTCAGGTACCACCACAGGGGCAACCGATTGTCCTAATGGCAGATGGGCAAACGACGGGTGGCTACCCCAAAATTGCAACCGTGATTCAAGCAGACATAGGTCTGATGGCACAGATTAGATTTGGCAAAACCTGTCAGTTCGTCTTTGTGTCATTAGAGCAAGCGTTAAAGGAACAGCAAAACAGACAACACTATATCGATCAAATAAAGGAGTATGCCAATGAAAATTGATTTAAATGCTGATGTGGCGGAAGGCTGCGGGCAAGACGATAAATTACTAACGATAGTCAGCTCAGCGAATGTCTGCTGCGGCTTGCACGCTGGTTCTTACAGCGAGATGCTAGCCACGTTGCAATTGGCAAAAGCAAACAACGTGAGCGTAGGCGCACATCCTGGTCTAAACGATAGAGAAAACTTTGGCCGTATTCATGAGCCGTTAAGCGAAGCCGATTATCGTGCTTTATTGGTGTATCAGTTGGGTGCAACCAAAGCGCTCTGTGACTTGGTTGGTGTGTCATTAGACTATGTAAAACCGCATGGTGCGTTGTACAACCAAGCCGCCATTGATGAAGACTTATCAGATATTTTAGTAAGCGAAATTAAATGCTTTGATTCAAATCTAAAAGTCATGGGTCTGTCTGGTGGTTATTTGGTTAAAGCAGCCAAAAAACAGGGTTTAGCATCGATATCAGAAGTGTTTGCCGATAGGAACTATGAAAAAGACGGCTCATTGGTCTCCCGCACTAAAGACAACGCCTTAATCACCGACACAGACGAGGCCGTTAAACATGTATTACAAATGGTCACTGAAGGGACCGTTACCAGTGTCTGCGGTCAAACCGTACCCGTAGAGGCGCAAAGTATCTGCCTACATGGTGATGGTGAGCACGCTATTTTGTTTGCACAAGAGATAAAGAAACAACTAGAGCTAAAAGATATCACTATATCTGCCCACTAAATATCCGCCCACTAGGGCATGTCCTCAATTCAATCGATGGTCATCTAAATGGGTTAAAAATGGCTAAATCTTGCCAAACAGCGTCAAATAGCTGACTAATATCTCGATATTATCTGCGCTATTTTCCTTGTTTGACTGCAATTTATCTCATTTTTACCACCATTTTTAAAATGAGGACACGCCCTAATCATTTGATTAAATAATCCCATATAGCACAAGGATGTTTATGAGCACTATAAAAAAACACAATACCGCCATTTTAGGCGCGGCCTTCCTGATGGCTACATCAGCAGTAGGGCCAGGGTTTTTGACCCAAACGGCCACATTCACCGAAAGTCTAATGGCAAGTTTCGGCTTTGTTATCTTAATATCTATTGTTATGGACATCGGCGTCCAGCTTAACGTTTGGCGAGTAGTCGCAGTCTCCAAAAAACGTGCACAGGAAATCGCCAACTTGGTGTTCCCTGGTGTCGGTTACTTGCTCGCTTTCTTAATTATTGCGGGTGGTCTGGCTTTCAATATTGGTAATATTGGCGGTGCCGGACTTGGCATGCAGTCCATGTTTAATATGTCACCCATTACAGGTGCCCTGATCAGTGGTGTGATTGCCGTCGCCATATTTTTAGGCCGAGAAACTGGGCCTATGATGGATAAGTTCGCTCAGTTAATGGGCTTTATCCTGATTGTATTGGTCATTTATGTGGTCTTTAAATCTGATCCGCCATTAGCAGAAGCCGTCAGCAAAACTATCATGCCTGACAAAATTGATGCAGTGGCTATCGTGACGCTAGTCGGCGGTACGGTTGGTGGTTATATTACCTTTTCAGGTGCGCATCGCTTATTAGAAGCAGGTGTCAGCGGAGAAGAGAATTTAAAATCAGTGACCAGAAGCTCGGTCTCTGGTATTTTGATTGCCTCTGTGATTCGCGTGTTTTTATTCCTTGCAGTATTAGGCGTGGTATCTCAAGGCTTTGCATTGGATCCCGCCAACCCAGCCATGTCGCCGTTTCAGTACATTTTAGGAAATGCGGGTAAAGTTATTTTTGGTATGGTGATTTGGGCTGCTTCTGTGACCTCGGTGATTGGTGCTGCTTATACCTCTGTGTCTTTTATGACCAACTTCCATCCATTCATCGAGACTTATAAACGCTACTTCATTATTGGTTTCATTGTGATCTCAACAATGGTGTTTGCGACTATCGGTAAACCGGCTCAAGTATTGGTATTGGTCGGTACGTTAAACGGTTTGGTATTGCCTATCGCTATGGTCATCATTCTGATTGCCGCCTACAGAAAAAATATCGTTGGCAATTATAAACACCCGATTTGGATTGCGGCATTTGGTTGGTTAATCGCCATCGTTATGAGTATCCTAAGTGTGATGACCATTGCTAAATATCTGGGCATGAGTTAAAAAATTAAGATAAGGAATGTATTATGGATATAGAGCAAATAGAACGTGTGGTCAAACTGGTTGAAAGCAGTCAGCTGCACGAAGTCACGATTGCGGACAACGGGCAGTCTATTACGGTGGTTAACAATCTAGGTGCGCAGAATAATGTGAGCGCCAATCCTATAGAGGCCACGCCTACTCATGAGCCTGAACAGACTGGTAGTGATGTCTTGCAAGTAGGTGCCACTTACGTGGGGCAGGTCTACTTAAGTGAAGACGATGCAACAGACAACTTGATCAAAGAAGGCGACCACATTCAAAAAGGTCAAACTGTTTGCTTCATTGATGAGTTGACCCGTTTGCAGCCAGTGATTAGTAATAAAGAAGGTGTGGTCACAGCAGTTTTAGTTGAAAGTGGCCAAAATGTTGAATACGGACAGCCTATTTTAGATTTATCGGGCGTTCCTATTTAGACAGGTAGGCATTTAATTTTAGTGTAGGTGGTATAGTTGGTATTACCTAAGGCAGTTTCGATAGCTGACATTGATTTTTTATTGACCTATGATGTCATGCTGTCTCTTTTTTACATTGACCTGACTATAGCCTTTAAACTGGAGTTTTGACTCCGTTAGTTAGCCTACTGTTGCAAAGAGAATTTAAGCTATAACTATTTTGGTAGCAAAAACAGCCTTTGTTAAGCGAGCTTGAACCACAGAAAGAACTAAGAAAGGCCACTCAAAGGTGGCCTTTCTGCTGTTGCAATGAATCAGTTACTGAGCATTGCGTTTGATAAACGCGAGCAACGGATCAATCACATTGTTGTTGGCATCGTCGTCAGCGGAAAGTATATCGTTATGTGCATAGCCTTCACTCATATATACTTCAAAGCCACCTTCTGACCCACCATAAGTTGGAAATGCGCTTAAATCTGCCGCGCCAGACAACATTCTTGGCGTCCCATTACACGTCATTGTGACACAAGGCGCGATTGCATTGGCAAAGCTACGCCAGAGCCCTGATACAGGTGTCAGACCATTGGTGCCACCAAAACCAATCACCGGCACATCAATCTTGCGAGCTTGAGTTTGATTGACAATATCTGATCGGCCCCGTCCACCTTGGGCTATTGGTAATGATAATTTACTGGTATCCAGCCCCAAATTTGCACCACCTGCCGCCGCGTTGTTAGCAAGTAGCAAACCAGTGCTAGGATAATACCAATCACTGTAGTTAGTACCACCGACAAAGAACGATGGTGCGATGCGCTTCAGATTGGTTGGCTCTGCCTCAACACCCCAAATCAAAGACTGATTCGATAGCATGGTCGGCGCAGGCCCATTGTCAACAAAGACTGAACTTGGCAAGGGTTGATCATTATCTAACCATGTGAACACGCCATCAGCATTTGAATTGCCAATGCTACCCATTGATAGTTGAATGAATGTGGGTGTGAGGATATTATCATCATCCTGAAAAGTACCTACAGCAGCGCCAGCGGTCACTGGCACAGGACGATCGACAAGGCCTTCTACCTGCTGATAGACACTATTTGTTTTGCCATTGCGATCTGCACCGAAACCTTGTTGTAGTATATTCTGGGTGCCATTAATCGTATCCTCAAATACCATTTGCATACCCAGTACTTCAGTCGATGCCACTAGCCGCGGACTTAGACCCGGTAAAGCAATATATGAGCTTATTCGACCTGTTTGCGCTGCTGCATAAAGTCCACCATCAGCGGCAGCTTCCACAGCATCTAACTGGGTATCAGAAGGAGGCTCACCTGCTAGCGCGCCACCTGAACCTTCCAGTAGTACCAGTCCTCGCAGCTTAGCGTAACCGGGCTCTTCAGCACCCATACCACTAAAATTAAAATCAGTCGCCGCATAACGTGCTACAAATCCTGTACCAGCAGAATGACCTGCTAAAAAGACGTTGCCATTACGCGCCGCTTCTCGTGCCAACTCGACCACCACATTAATATCTTGTGAATGAACTTGAGGCGTCCAATTCACCATAAAAGGAACGTCACTTTGCTCATAAAATTCAGCACGACGATTCAACTCAGGACTCAGATCTAGATCCAGCTCACCACCAAAAAGAGAGTCTAAAGCGATCTTAATATCTCTATTTTTTTCAGCAATATCCAGACCAGCTGTGTCCTCAAGTAATGTAGAGCGACGATCAAAACACCATACCTCGACTGTCATTCCAGCAGCCTTCGCCTTTATCATAAGGTTTTCAGCCAGTCGGAAATAATTGTGCGCTGAGCCTAGTGTGCCGGGTATAGCAACTAGAATAGCGTCGGGCTGTTGATTGTCTTGATCAGCGAGTGCGTAACGCGTATAACGTGCTTGGTTGAGATCAGCGTTTGCACCTAAATGAGTGATTAGTTTGGGATTAGTGACGACTACGCCTGCGGTACCAGGGGTTTGTGCTGCTTTAGCAGGACTCGATACAGTTGTGGTCGATACACACATATCATTTACTTGAATAGCATTAAGTACCGAGGAACAAGGCTCAATTACCGAAGGTGTGCTAGTAATATTATTGTCATCATCAGAAAAACATCCTGTCAAAGCAATGCTAGCTGCAAAAATAGTAGCCGCATGAACGGCCATCGAAAGCTTATTCAGTCGCATTTAAATCTCCATTTCCGGCTAGACCGGCAACATTTCCGTATGTAAGATTTTTTATATCACATAATTATTACATTGTGTTAAATTTAAGTAATAAATAAAAAAATAACAGGTATAAAGCACGCTAGATTATGAGTCATAACTCACTGAATATTAAGTAATTTTACTCTTAAGACAGTAAAGCCATTTGCGCTAATTTTACAGCTGATGCCTGCTATCAAGTTTTACAAACAAACAATGACATTTTAGTTATGCGCCCTGACGATGACAATCAAACTACATTTTTTTTGGCGATTTATGGCCTAAATTTTTTTAAATTCTATTCCCACGGCGCGCACAGCCCTGCGGATAGCACTCGACCAAAGCAGTACTTTGCTTATTCTCACCTATATAGTCAAAGCACTTTTAAACCGCTACGGTGTTACCTGTCCTAGATGTACTCAGTGTACTATCTGCGGTCGGTCGCCTTGTAGCGATTCTAAAACTCCTTGACTATAGGATAATACGCCATAAAAAAGGCAGCCTAGGCTGCCTTTTTTGGATAGTCATTTATTAGCGTAAGGCGAGGCGATATTGCCATCTCAAACTAAGTGGGATTAGCGAATATTTTAACGATATTGAGCAAAAAACCATTTGCCATTTGACCTGCCGCATCCTCAGTCTATGTTTTGTCTGAAGTAATGGCCGCTAAATATGGTTTACGCATTGAGGTATCAAAGAGGCGTACGTTTAAATCAAAGGTGTGCTGATTTCTTTTCATAGATAACATCCATGTAGATTTGAATGATGTCTAGCAAAAATCATCTTATAAAAATTGCTCGAATATACCATCAATATATCTGTCTACCGCTTCTGTATCATTACTTACCTGCGCATAAGTCCTCAAACCGATGAGTTGAATTTGGAAGTAGCGCGCCAGTTCGTTTGGATCTTTATCACTGCTTATTTCACAGTTATCGATGGCTTGCTCAAAGGCTCTAACAAAAGAGGTCTCCACACGTTCTAAAATGCTTGTCGCATAAGCCAGTAACTCAGGACTGTCGTTTTGTGTGAGTTCCGCGATGGTTTTGACCACCATGCACATGCCGCTGGGAGCAGTGCCTTTGCTACAGACAGTCACACTACGGACAAACCGCTTGAGGCCAGCTAGGACGGTTTTTTCTTGCGCAATGCCATTGGTAAGATTGACCGCCCCTTGCTCAGCATAGCGGTTTAAGGCTTCTTTAAACAAATTGTCCTTGTTACCAAAAGCGGCATAAAGACTGCCAGGGCGCATGTCCATGACCTCCTGTAAGTTTCTCATGGAGGTGGCGTGGTAGCCTTTTTCCCAATAAAGATTTTTGGCTTTTTCGATTACGTCATCACGATTAAACTTCGCTTGTTCACTCATCATGTTCACCTTAAAAGCTATTGTTTTATAAAACTGCCATCTGAAAAACCAAGTCTTATTGGTAGAGTTAATCTCAAACTACAAAAGCATAACCATTATAACGTGTTACTAGGATAACTGTTTTTTGCGTGCTGTGCCTACGCCGATAGAGGCGACAAAAAATTATCCTAGCAGCACTGTATTGGTGCTAACCAGTTATTCCGGTTTTAGTGCCAACACTTTATCGATATCTGTCGCACTGTGACGGTTTTCCAGTTGTTCCCATGCTTCGCCCCACGTACGGTTGACGATACGACCACGTTGTACTGCGGGACGCGCTAAGATAGCTTTTGCCCAACGCTGCACATGGGTGTAATCATCAACTTGCAAAAAGTCTTTTGCCTCATACTGATTGCCCAACACCAAGTTGCCATACCAAGGCCAAGTGGCAATATCGGCGATACTATACTCATCACCGGCAATAAATTCATTTTTCGCCAATTGCTTATCAAGCACGTCCAACTGGCGCTTGGTTTCCATGGTAAAGCGATTGATGGCATATTCAAATTTTTCGGGTGCATAAGCATAAAAATGCCCGAAACCGCCGCCCAAATACGGGGCAGAACCATGTAACCAAAATAGCCAGTTAAAGACTTGGGTACGTTTACTGCCTGCTTTAGGGAGTAATGTATCAAACTTTTCCGCAAGGTAAAGCAAAATAGATGCTGATTCAAATACCATTTCAGTCTCTGAGACAGAGCGATCAACGAACGCTGGGATTTTTGAGTTGGGGTTGATATCGACAAAGCCTGATGAAAACTGATCGCCGTCGCCAATATTAATCATATGGGCGTCGTACTCTGCGTCTTTGCCCAGTGCTAATAGCTCCTCTAGCATGATAGTGACTTTTTGACCGTTGGGCGTGCCCATCGAATATAGCTGCAAATCATGCTTGCCTACTGGTAATTCTTTCTCATGGGTAGCACCGGAAACGGGGCGATTCACACTGGCCCATTTACCGCCACTCTCTGCATCATGCGTCCAGATTTTGGGAGGTACATATTGGTTTTCCATTTTTATTATTCCTGTTTTTATATTCGAGGTTATTTGAAGTTATTCGAGGTTATTTGATGTCTTTGGCAAAGTTTTGTGGATATAAGGCGCGTGCCGCCACGTCATCAAAATCTGATTTGAACTCAATATCTTTGGCGATATTGCGAGCTTTATCAACCGCAGGACGAGTGTTTATACTGTCAAACCAACGTTTGAGATTCGGATAATTGTCTAACCCTGCTTCGCCCAATACAAAGGTGGCCTTGTCAACCCAGCCCCAAGCAGAGATATCCGCAATAGAGTAGGTGTCTCCAACCAAGTAGTCACGGCCTTCCATGTGCTTATCCAGCACTTCGTAATGACGCTCTGCTTCACGAAGGTAACGATTGATCGCATAAGGGTTTTTTTCAGGTGCTTTATGTCTAAAGTGCACTGATTGACCAGAAAATGGACCTAGGCCTGTCGCGACAAACATTAGCCATGACAGCATCTCGCCTCGGTCTTCTGGCTTTCCAGCAAGCTTGCCTGTTTTTTCAGCTAAGTACATCAAAATAGCTGTCGAATCAAAAACTCGGTGGCCATCGTCCTCGATAGCGGGCGCTTTACCGTTTGGGTTAATCGCGCGATACTCAGGCGTGTGTTGCTCACCTTTCAAAGTATCTACCGGCATCAGCTCGTAAGCGAGGCCTGTCTCCATAAGATACAAAGCCACTTTCATTGGATTAGGCGTTTGGTGAAAATAAAATTTAATCATAATACTATCCTTAAAGGGTGAAAAGAATTTAGATGTCCGTCGCGTAGCTACAATAAACATAAATGAACGACCGTTCAAGTGTATTTTGACCAATTATTTGTTTTATTAAGGTCAACTGTAGCGATAATTTTTATTAAACAGACTTTTGTGGTCGTAATAATAAGGCGAGCCCAATCGCGACAAAGGCGGCAATGCCAGACATCATATAACTGATACTAAAGTCGCCAGTAAGCTCTGCGAGATAACCTGCTGCCACTGGTCCGAGCGCCTGCCCACCCGAGAAAGCAAAAGTCAGCGCTGCAAGAGCACTTGCTGCCGCGGCAGGTCCGAAATAATCGCCAGCGGAGGCTGCCATAATGACAGGCACGCTCCAAACCACCAAGCCAAACAGAATGATGGACATATACAGTCCTAAAGTCCAATCGGTCAACCCGACCAGCAGATAAGCGATGGCCAGAAAGAAAAAAGCCAGAGCGAGCCCAAGACGTCTGCCAATGTGGTCAGAAATCCAGCCAAAGAGCATACCTGAAAAGACACTAAGCAGCCCAATCCATGCCCAAATGCCACCTGCAGTTGCTTCGCTCAGTTGATATGAGCCAACCATGCTAGTCACGATAAAAGTCACGTAAACCATATAAGTGGCGCCATAAATAGCAAATATAATGCCCAAATGCACAAGCAGCTTGATATTGCTACGCTCTAGTTTTTTCTTATTCTTTACAGGCAAGATTGGGGTGCGCCCAAAGGGAATTTGATTGACATCGTTTGGGTGATTGCGAATCAAAGTGAAAGTAAGGCAAGCCACCACAACATTGATAACCGCAAAAATTAGCCAGCCTGTCTGCCAAGACAGTAGTGTGGAAACAGGCAGGAGTTTTGGGACGACAAAGCCAGACAAAATAATACCAAACCCAGGACCAGCCATGACCAGGCCTAAGGCAAGACCACGGTGCGAAGGAAAAAACCAATGCGACATGACGCTCATCATCGGCAAAACCACGCCGCCGCTACCAATACCAGTGAGCACATAAAGTGTGCATAGTAGGGGGAAGCTTGTGGTAAAAGCCATACCAAGCATAGAGGCAGCAATTAAGAGAAGGCTGGCTGTCCCAGTAGCTCGAGTACCAAATCGAGGTAGGATGAGCGGGCTTAAAATAACAGCGACGAGATAGCCTATCAGGTTAGTAAATCCCAGTATGCCGCTTTGAGTATAGTTTAGTTCCAAAGAAGCCGACATAGATGGTAATAGCATCCCAAAGGCAAACCGTCCTAAGCCAAGTCCGCAAAACATTGCCACAGCGCCTGTGACAGCTACTATCCAAGCATAGTGTAATCCACCTAGTCTAAGGGGAGGCGTGCGACCTTGGTCTTCTGGTTGAATGATCCCATCATGCATTGTGATTCTCCGATAAGTGGAGAAGAGCACGTTTTGCGATCACAGTGCTCATGTTAGGTAGATCGAATAAAGCGGTTATCTGGCTTAAAGTATTACCCATTTTACACACATCCTTTTGTGTTTAGGTCTCGTAGAATTTCCAAGCGACTGTGGCATGATCGTTATATGAATAGCTTTTGCTGCTTCCTTAGCGACAGATATCAACTAGATCTCTCTGATCATCATCATGCACAATACAAATGAGTATAACTTCGCCTGAACGTTCGTTCAATAGGGTTTTACATAAGAAGCTAAATACTTCATGAATGACATAAAAAAATGCCAGAACATTTGAGGGACTGGCATTTTGATTACTACTTCTACGGTACAGTCTTCATACGGATGTCTTTCTACTATTACAGTAGTATTTTTCTTTGATATATAGATCTCTCAGTTGCTTATTCGCGTTCAAATTTTCAAGGCAACCGTAAGTGTTAATAAATCAGTGGTTGATCATTGAAGTTTTTAATCATTTCCTGCTGATATATTCATCCCAATATGGCGGTGTACCATAATAGTCTGCCATAAAATCAATAAAACACCTGATTTTGTGAGGTAGCAGTTTTCTATGGGTATAGATGGCATATAATCCGATAGGGGTCGGTTCATATTCAGGTAGCACTATGATTAGCTTGCCAGCATTTAATGCTTTGCTAGCAATAAAGGTCGGTTGTAATACCAATCCAGCGCCTTCAATGGCTGCCTCTACCAATACGTCACCATTGTTACTCCGAAAAACACTACTTTCCTTGAGTTGTTTGGCTTTTAGGTATTTGAAAACTTGT
The DNA here is from genome assembly GCF_000247495.1 of Psychrobacter sp. PAMC 21119. Lineage (NCBI taxonomy): Bacteria > Pseudomonadati > Pseudomonadota > Gammaproteobacteria > Moraxellales > Moraxellaceae > Psychrobacter > Psychrobacter sp. PAMC 21119. The sequence continues at coordinate 33,514 of NZ_AHVZ01000032.1, forward strand.
CCCTCAGTGTCTATATTCATATAGCTATAATGCAAATAGCGATGCGCTTCTAAATCCTCAAGTCGTTTAGGTGTACCGTGAATATTAAGATAGTCGGGTGATGCGCATAAAACCACACGAACAGGTGCGATTTTCTTAGCAATAAGTGATGAGCTTTCAAGCTGTCCAATACGCAGTGCAACATCAAACCCTTCTTCAACAATATCGACTTTTCGGTCGCTTAGCTTTAGATCAACAGTGACTGAAGGGTAACGTGCTTGAAAGTCAGTGACCAATTTTGCCATATGCTTTAAGGCGAACGAGACGGGCGCACTGATTCGTAAGATACCTTTAGGGAGCTGCTGTAAACCGCCCAATTGCGCTTCCATTTCATCAATACTCAATAAAATTTGCTGCGCATGGATAAAATACTGGCTGCCAGCCTCAGTCACGCTTACTTTACGAGTCGTACGATTGAGCAGGCGAGTATGTAACTGCTCCTCTAGTTTTGCAATATATTTGCTGACCAGTTGTGGTGAGAGCTGTGTAGTAGTTGCCGCCTTACTAAAGCTGCCCTCGTTCACCACCGCTACAAAGGTACGCATCGCATCGATTCTGTCCATATTACTTCCTACTACCAGTTAGTCGTCGAAGAAATTATAAACGTTTTGTTGTTAATCATTCAATATTATCTATCTTACTCTTTTGATTTATTGATAGTAAAGTGTGTTCATTCCAATAGATCGAACAACTTTAAACCATAAACATGATGGAGTAATCATTAGTGAAAACGTCAATAATACATAAAGCTTTACTATCAAATGCTGGTGCAGCTGCTCTAATATTACGTGTACCAATAGGTTTGATTTTGGCCGCCCATGGCGCGCAAAAGCTATTTGGTTGGTTCGGTGGCAATGGGCTAGCAGGCACTGCGCAATGGCTGAGTAGCATGGGTATGGAGCCTGGTTTGCTAATGGCAATATTGGCAGGCGGCGCTGAGTTCTTTGGTGGTCTTGCCTTGGTCTTGGGCTTACTCACACGACCTGCCGCACTGGTTGCTGCATTTACGATGTTAGTTGCGATCTTCTCTGTACATATCAGTAATGGTTTATTTGCCGCTGATGGTGGTTACGAATACGCCTTAGTCTTGATGGTCGCTTTGCTTGCTTTAGCCGTACAAGGCGGCGGTTCTCTTAGTCTGGATAAAGCGTTATCAGAGAAAATAGGGTCGGTTAAATAACGATCGAAGATAAAACCTGCAAAAGATTGTGCTTTTTTAATCTCAATGTTGACACGTACCAGCGCTTTATTTGCAATTGAAATAAAGAGCAATGAGGTAATAGCTAATGGGTAATCAATCACAGCCAAGCAGCCCGTATTGTTTAATAGATAAAAGGGCTATCATAGGCCTCTTTAAACATTTGGGAATCAACGATGAAAAACATTTTTATTATTGGGTTGGCCACTATAGCCCTAGCAGGATGTAGTCTATTAAAGAGCGAAGCTATATCTGCTCCTCAAGTAAAAAATGAAGTGGCGACATCGGGACAGATAGAAACAGTGATCGGGTTACCTATTCGGCCAGGAAATGTCATGGCTACTAGCGATGGTCGGGTATTTTCTACCGTGCATCCGAACGATGGTGAACAGGGAGTGCAGCTGTTTGAAGTGACTGGCACTAACAGTTATCAGCCTTGGCCTTCAAATAAGTTTCAATCACCTAAAGGTCAGTATGGTGAAGCGACCATTGATACGCCATTAGGTATCACCAAAGACAATCAAGGTGGCTTATGGATTGTCGATATGGGTCAACACATCGGTAAAACTCGTGTTTGGGGCTTTGATATTGAAACCGGTGCATTAATTAGCAAAATCGATATACCTACAGACATCGCACCAAAAAATAGCTTTGTGCAAGATTTAGTGGTGGATAGAAAAAATGGATGGATTTATTTGGCTGATATTCCCAATCCAGCCATTATTGCCATTGATATGAATACCAATGAAGTACGTCGTTTTGGCAATCACGTCGCTTTACAGCCCGAAGCTGACGCAAAAATGGTGATCAATGGCGTGGATATCATGCTAGGTGGGAAGCCAACAAATAATGGTATCAATCCGATCGCGATGTCCGCCGATAATAATACGATTTATTTTGGCGCGATGAATGGTAAATCTTGGTATAGCTTAGACGCGACCTTATTTAGAGCGAATGCCAGTGATGAACAGATTGGCAATAGCATTACCCGTGTTGGTGACAAGCCCGTTTCAGACGGTGCCACTACAGACAGTCATGGAAACCACTACTTTACCAACTTAAACGATAATGGCTTAGATGTGCTTGATAATAAAGGACAGCTAACATCGTTGGTACGAGATAGTCGATTTGACTGGCCTGACAATGTGTCTTTAGATGCAAATGGATGGTTATATGTTGCAATAAATCAATTACACAAAACACCACAGTTCACTGGCACTGTTGATCAAGGTCAGCCACCTTACTATATCTACAGAGTGTGGGTAGGTAGCCGCTAATGTAAATACAGGTTATCTTGTTTAGTAAACAAAGTATGTCGTATCCGTTAGCATTTTTATGATGTCCACGACTAGGGTCTGTTGAACATTCAAATGTGGAACTGGCAGTGTCTATTTTTTAGACAATACGCAGTGAAATTTTTGATGCCTAGTCGTTCTAGGTTAGACAATTTCGCCATGTATTGGCAAAAAATAGACCTGCCTTGAAAGGCTGATGCTAAAACCACCCCAAATGTTGTTGCAAACCTAGCTAAGGTCTCGACATTATCATCGGTTTACGCCTAGTTTGGGGCAATTTTAGCGATCAGCAGTCCTAATATTTGAATGTTCAACAGACCCTAAT
>NZ_AHVZ01000031.1:0-47033 GCF_000247495.1 Psychrobacter sp. PAMC 21119
GAATTCAGCTTAAACTAAAAGGACTGAGCCCTGTACAATACAGAGCTCAGTCCTATCTTTAATTAAACCGTCCAAGTTTCGGGGGTCAGTTCATCGTTAGAGGTCTTTTTTGTGCTTCATTTACTTAAGATAACTGGTTATAAATCAATTCCAGCTAGAGATTAGCGCTTGCGCCCAAATTTACGCTGCTTTTTATTACTAATCTCAGTAATCGCATGGGTAATTTCCTCTTCGTCTAAGCTGGCGACTTGCTGCAAGATTTGCATCATATCAGGCGTTAGCACGTATTTGGCATGATGCGCAATGTCATGAATACGGTGGTCAAAGGTCAGTATGCCCGTTTCATCGTCCTTTTGTAGATAGTCAAGGCGGGTCAAGGCGCTAATAAAGCTAGTAAATAAGGCGCGGTCAAAGAAGTCAGGAATGTCATCCGCATACAGCACAGACAAGCGCTGACCGAGCAAGTGGCACAGATCAACGACTTCGTTTTCAGTCAAGTTGCCAGAGCCTTGTTGAGCAAGGAGGGCAAGCGTCATAAAGTAACGTTCAAGGCTTTGCTCAACTGGTGTCGCAAGCACTTGTAGCTGCTGATAGCATTTGCTATTGGACTCGGGGACGCTAAGTACGCCATCACCCAACTCGACGATCAGTCCATGACTGAGCAGATTATCTACTTTTTTGTTGAGCGTTTCGGCTAAGCCATGTGCTGGATAATATAAAAACAGCTCACTTTGTAAAAATGGGTATAACTGCTCGGCAATATTATCCAAACGACTGCGTTCGATACGTCCATTGCGCGCGACTAAGGCGGCTAGGAATGATAGCAGAATAAAGACATGCAAAATGTTATTACGGAAGTAGCTAAGCAGTGCTGCTTGCTTGTCTGCGACCTGAATGATGTCGCCTAAAATATGTGGAATACGTTCGATCAATTTGAGTTTGACCCCGTAATCGATAATCTGCTGCGGGCTGATATCAGTGATAACTGTATCCTCTGAATAAGCCAGCTGCTGAGCAAGACCTTGATAGAGCGCGATTTGCTCACGGCAGATATCTTCATCTAGTGCCGCTTTGGGAGCAGACAGGAGCACTAATGACAGTAACGATACGGGATTGACCACCGCAGCTTTATTGATATGCTGCATGATTTTTACACCGATGTTGTCGACCATGGCGCTGGTTTTGACATCGAGTGGCGTATCAGTGCGATCGGTCGGTAAGCTATTGGCTGCCACATCGAATTTTGTCATAAAGTCGCTAAGGTGAAGCGGTTTGCCAAAACTTAGATGGACATTGCCAAAGATGCGCTCAATTTTACGACCAACTTTGAGTAAGCCGATTAAAGATTCAGACTCTTTTGGCTTGCCTTTTAGTTCGCCCACATAAGTACCGCCTTCCATAATCCGCTCATAGCCGATGTAAGTTGGAATGAATACCACTGGCTTATTGGTTTGGCGTAACTGACTGTGTACTGTCATTGCCAGCATGCCCATCTTTGGTGGTAGCAGACGACCTGAGCGTGAGCGACCGCCCTCGATGAAGTACTCGATTGGCGTATTACGAGTAATAAGCGTATGCATATATTCGCGCAACACAGCGGTATAAAGCGCATTACCACGGAAGCTACGACGAATATAAAACGCCACCGCTCCGCGTAATAGTGGGCCTAAGACGGGCACATCTAAATTATCACCTGCTGCAACGTAAGGGATGCTCAGACCACGTTTGTAGATAACGTAAGACAGTAGCAGATAGTCAACATGACTACGATGACAAGGCACGTAGATGATTTCGTGATCCGTTGCCAACTCGCGCACTCGTTCAAAATGGTGTACTTCTACGCCATCATACAACTGTGTCCACAACCACGTTAAGAAGCGGTCGAATACTCGAATGATAGGATAAGAGTAATCATTTACCATTTCATTGGCATAGCCCTTCGCGAGGCTGCGGGCGTCACGAACATTGATCCCCGATGCTTCGGCCTCAGCTTCTATCGCATGCTTAATCGCTGGTGAATAGACCAGCTTATCGACCAAGTTGCGTCGATCTGATAAATCAGGACCGAGCATACTGGCGCGCTGCTTGTCTAGGTAGATTTTGAGCTGTTGTTGCAGCATGCGCACCATTTCACGATTGCCATCGGCAGCTGCGACCAACGCATAACTTGGTACGGTATCCGCCTCATTGGTGCCATCAGTAGTTGAATTGACTGAATCAGTGGCAATAGAATCAAAGACAGCAGGACCTTCTACGTGCCCTTTAAGATTGTCATTAATAAGGGCACGCAAGTCTTGCGGTGGATGGAACTGGACAAAGGTATCGCGTCCCATCACCCCAATATTAAATAACTGCTTGGTAATGCTGGGATCTTCCCAGTTATCAGCCGTTAAAAGCTTAAAGAGGGAATCTTCTTTCTCAGGTGCGCGTCCCCACAATATAGATACCGGCACCAAACGCACTTTTAGCTCTGGATACTGTAAAACAGCAGACACCAAACGAGAAAGGCGCGGCGATAGCTGACTGTCTTTGGCATGGGGATGATGCAAAAATATGATGGCCGCATTTTCTTTAATATTATGGGCGACGTCATTTACCCCAACCAATGCTGGTGGCAGATTGTGCTCTTGCGTCTGCAAATCGATCAAAATACTGTTGGAGCGCGAATAATCTTGCAGCACATAAAATCTTAGCGTCTGATCGTCAGTATCAAACTCTGGCAACTCACCCAACAGCTTCGGCTTAACAGCGATATCGAGCAGTTGACCCGATACCTTGCGATATAGCTGATTGATGGGCGCATTCGAGTAAGGCTTGGTCGCAATTGCAGCGTCATCGGTTGCTGCATCGCTGCCTGTTGCTGACTGGCTATCGGTCGCGACTGGCGCTTTAAAAATCCGTTTTTTTAGGAACTTATTCTTTAAGAAACTGGGTATCATAATGGATATCAAAATTAGTAAATTGTATTGCCCTCATGATGCCATAAAAGCCATCAAAGCGATATATTGTGTCTGTATATACTGCTAATATTAATACGATTTGGTGACCATTTCGAGCGTTAAATACTGGGTGATATGCTTAGTTATTTGAAGTATAAAGGCTTTAGCGCAATGATATAGTGGCGTAAACTACTACTAAATATCAAACTTTAGATCGCTATCGGTTGAATTGAGGACACGCCCCAATCTTTACTCTCATTTATTTCAATTACATAACCATAAGTTAAATACCTATGACTCCTGCTATCAAACTTGCCAAACAGCGCGGCCTTGATTATCAGCTGCACGAATATACTCACGACAGTAATGCCGCTTCTTATGGATTGGAAGCTGCCGAAAAACTGGGCATTCCAGTAGCTCAAGTTTTTAAGACTTTGGTGGTAGCCACTGACAACGGCTCACTGGCAGTGGCTATTTTGCCAGTGGACAAAATGCTGAGCTTCAAAAAAATGGCCAAAGCCTTATCGGCTCATAAATTGATGACCTGCAAAAAAGTACAAATGGCAGACCCTAAGCAAGTCGAACGTAGTACAGGTTATATACTGGGCGGGGTCAGTCCCCTTGGACAAAAGAAGCGCTTGACGACCGTCATCGATATGTCAGCTGAACAGCAGCCAACCATTTATGTGAGCGGGGGTCGCCGCGGGTTAGAGATTGAATTACCACCGACACAATTGGCTGCCACCCTTGATGCCTGTTTTGCTGATATTACCGATGACTAATGGTTAAACTCAGACTTGATATGGACACTAAATTCTCACTCATTATTCACACTTCTTTAAGGATAGACTTATGCCGCATTTAACCATTCAAGTGACGCCTAACGTCAGTATTGCTCATGAAGAATCATTGCTCAAGTCGCTCAATAAAGTGCTATGGGACAGTGGCCAGTTCAAACAACAAACTGATATCAAAGCACGCATCCTACCCATCCAAACATTTCTGGTGGGTGTGGAAGATGATGAGCAGGCCAATGGATTTATTTACGCGCATCTAAAAATGATGACAGGACGCGATATTGCCGTTCGCAATCAGTTGGCAGAGCTATTGGTCGCAACGATAGAAAATCAATTGAGCACCGCGCAATCGGGACGTTCAGCATTGCAGATATGCGTGGAAGTTGAAAAGATTAGTGCGGTCTATCATAAAAAAATGCTTGGTGACTGATATTAGTAATCAATATTTGCCGTGCGCCTTACCGTTACTCGTATTTTAATAAATCTACAAATACTCGCACAGTGACTCGCTGGCATACTTAGGTAAGACAATCACTTCAACGCTATAACCTGCTGTTTGACCTTGGGTGGCCATCAGATTACGAGCAATGCGCAATCGATAAGTCCCCGTGGCAGGCAAGCAGCCTTGATAAATGATACCGCCTTTGATGCCATCTTGTGTGCCATTGGGCATATGCAGCACACCGACATTGGCAGTCTCAGGCGTACCAGCAAGTGGTGCAATATTAATGATGGCATATTGCCAACTGTTGGCGTGAAAACGATACCAGCGCTCATCTTCATTAGGCTTTAGCTGACCAGTTACCGTGCTACTGATAGCACCTTTAGCAAACTGAATAGGGGTGTCGCTACTTTTAGCCAACGCACTATTCGCGCTAACGCCTACTAATGTGGCACTCAGCAACAGCGTTTTTATCACTCGTGCGGTTAACAAAGTGCTCTTGTTATTCATGGACAACATCATCGCCTCCTAACTGAGTTTGTTATCTATCTATTATTTCCAGATCTAGTATTCTCTGACTTTTAGTTAAGCATAAAAAAGCGCCTAAATAATAGGCGCTTTTTTTATCAATGATTGATTAATTTGTTTTTAAACTTAAATCTTAATCTAAGAAAGCAAAGTTTTCGATTTTCATGGCAGTCATGCTGCTGCTTGGTGCAACCATACCTTCGGCGTGACCTGAGGTACGTGGCAATAGCTTATCGAAGTAGAACTCAGCAGTTTGGATTTTGGCTTTGTAGAACTCTGGTGATTCTGTACCGCCATTTTCAAGCTTGTCATAAGCGACAGCCGCCATACGTGCCCAGTGATAACCCATCATGACATAGCCTGAGTACATCAAGAAATCGTCTGATGCTGCTGAGATGATTTCACGGTCTTTACGAGCCATTAGCATCAAGCGAACCGTTAAGGTATTCCACTCAGCACAAAGCTTGGTCAATGCCCAAACGAATTTACGCATGTCTTTATCAAGTGCATACTCGCCACACCATTTCATGATGCTTGAGGTGTAATCGCGGATGATTTTACCTTTAGACTGCAAGATAACCTTACGGCCGAGCAAATCAAGTGCCTGAATACCAGTCGTACCTTCGTACATGGTCGCGATACGAGCATCACGAGCGATAAGCTCCATGCCCCATTCTTTGATATAGCCATGACCGCCATAGACTTGCTGACCGTGTTTAGCGGCTTCAATACCGAGCTCAGTCAAGAAGCCTTTTAGGATAGGCGTATAGAAGCCAAGCTTATCATCCCATTTTTCAAATTCTTCGTCATCGCCATTGATGATGCCTTGTGCCATTTTATCTGCATAGCGCGCTGAATGATAAATCATTGAACGACCACCTTCAGCAAAGGCTTTTTGGGTCAATAGCATACGACGGACATCGGCATGATGAATGATCGCATCGGCTACTTTCTCAGGATCTTTAGTCCCTGACAGCGTACGCATTGAGCGACGATCTCTCGCATAAGGTAGGGCGTTTTGGAAAGACAGCTCAGTGTGCGCCAAACCTTGGATGCCAGTACCGATACGAGCGGTGTTCATAAAGGTAAACATGGCTTTTAAGCCTTTGTTTGGCTCACCAATGAGGTAACCGACCGCATCATCAAAGTTTAGGACACAAGTTGCTGATGAGTTGATGCCCATTTTGTGTTCAATAGAACCACAAGAAACGCCATTGCGCTCGCCAATTTCGCCTTCAGCATTTGGCAGAAATTTCGGTACGATAAATAATGAAATACCACGTGTGCCTTCTGGTGCGTCCGGTAGACGTGCTAGCACAATGTGAATGATGTTATCTGTTAAGTCATGCTCACCACTTGAGATAAAGATTTTGGTGCCGCCCAGCTTGTAGCTACCGTCATCTTGTGGAATGGCTTTTGACTTTACTTGACCCAAGTCAGTACCACATTGTGGTTCAGTCAGACACATGGTGCCTGCCCAAGAGCCTTCGACCAATTTATGTAGATAAGTCTCTTTTTGCTCATCTGTACCATACTGCATAATGGTGTTGATACAGCCTGTAGATAGACCAGGATACATTGCCCATGGCCAGTTCGCCGTACCGATCATTTCAGCTTTGATTAGGTTCAATGAAGTCGGTAAGTTCATACCACCGTATTGTTCAGGATAAGAAATACCTTGCCAACCGCCTTCTACAAACTGGTCATAAGCGTCTTTGAAACCTTTAGGGGTTGTGACTACGCCATTTTCAAAATGACAGCCTTCTGCATCAGCTGGCTGATATAAAGGTGCCAAGACGTTTTCGGCAAAATCTGCCATACCTTGAAGAATCATATCAACGGTTTCAGGATCAGCGTTTTCGCCATTGTCTAAGCTTTTATAATGCGTTTGATAGTCGAACACATCATTTATTAAAAACTTGATATCACGTAAAGGTGCTTTGTAAGTTAACATAGTCGGTCTCTTTGGTTAATTCGCTGTCGTAGACTTAGGATTGAAAACCAGAGTTTATTCGAGCGGATGTTTGCTTATTTTGATACAAATGAATGATATTGTAGATGGTGAGTTAAACTTATTAAAATATCGTCTGTGATGACAGTCGCTAAGTGTTACTTAATAAAAGTTAACTATTATGATAGTTATCCAAGTATAAGACTTCTATAACGACAAATATATAACTTATAACTAATATTCATAATTCGTATTATTATATATTAAATTAAGTTATGTGTTGGTAAAATATTCACGCTTAAATAATAGCATTACGAGTCATTTTCATTCAAACATCGTGCAAATTAAAGTAAGAAAGACAATGTTCCATCAATCGGCGCAATATCGAGGCAAGAGGAAAATCGATTTATGAGCGCATCAAAGCGTAATGCAAGTTGGATAACTTGGCTGGCAGAACGGTTTGCCTATATTAAGTCGTTAGTGTTGGGTGAGCTGCCGCATTTGTTAACAGTTAATCGCAGCAAAAGACCATGGCATATGCCGATTATCGCTGCCATTGCCATTAGCTTCCCCGTGTTCGTCGGTGCATATTTTGATGCTTTGTCTTCAGGTATTAAGGCTTCGCTGGGGGCGATGATTATCCTCAACTTGCCGTTGTCAGGCACACTACCGTATCGTTTGGTGACGGTCATGGCGTGGGGATTTGCCATGGTGTTGAGCTTTGCACTCGGACTGATCGCTCAGCAGATACCTGTGCTCAGATTGCCTGTATTTGCATTGCTTGCTTTTGCCATCGTCATGTTGGGTCGTTACTATCGACAGCCGCCACCGGCAGGGTTGTTTGTGATGATGGCAGGGGCGATCGCGTTATTTATTCCTGTGCCGTTGGCGCAAGTGCTATCAGCGACAGGGCTAGTGATGTTAGGTGGTGGTATGTCGATGTTACTAGCGCTGTTATATAGTCTGTTTTTATTAGCGACGCGTCCTACTGTGCCTGCGCCCGTTTATCTCTATGAATCGGACATGATTAGCGACAGTCTCATTGTGGCCAGCTTTGTGAGCTTGGCGTTGGCCATCGCGATATTGCTAAAGATGCCTTATCCCTACTGGGCGGCTGTGAGCTGTTTTATCATTATTCAAGGCATGCAGCTACGCACGATGTGGATCAAACAAATGCATCGCTTACTCGGTACATTAGTGGGAATGGCGGTGGCGAGTTGGATGCTGTCGTGGGGTCTATCGATATGGGGCGTTGCGATCGCTATTTTTATAATGATGCTCTGTATCGAATCGTTGGTCGATCGCCATTACGGCTTGGCAGTGGTATTTATCACGCCGCTGACGATATTTATCGCTGAATATGGCAGCATGTCGCTGGTACCGCCTGTCGCTGAGGAGATCATTCGTGTGCGTATGCTTGATACTACGATTGGTTGCGTGGTGGGGCTTAGCGGTGGTCTGGCCATACACTCAAGCCGTTTGCGTGTGCCGCTACGACAAATAGAAGCTTGGCTGCTCGCGCGTTTTGGTCAAACAACGAAAGAATAAATGAAAGGCGTATGACAAAATTGTCTGATTCGGCTTCATACGCCTTTATGGTTCAAAGCAGCATATAAATGACGGTCTGATTTATTTGGCGTTGAGAGCTTTAGTGGCTTGTACGACATCGATGCTGTGACCCGTCCAGCGCTCAAAGCTTAGCGCCGCTTGTCCGATAAGCATGCCGTAACCGTCTGAGGTCTGCGTCCCACGTGCCGAAAAATGCTCTAAAAACGGTAGAGTGCGACCATACATCATATCGTAGGCATATCGCGTGTTTAACGCGTCGTTCAGTGGCAAGGTCTCGCCTGATAGACCAATCGATGTCGCATTAATAATAATGTCAAACTGTCCGCTCAACTCGCTAGTCGTACAAGTGGTAATCTGCTGCTGACTAATAGACGTACTGGCAGCGCTAAGCTCGTTGACCAAGTCGGTGGCTTTGCCCACTGTGCGATTGGCAATTGTGAGTGTTGCGATACCGGATTGAATCAAAGGTAATATTGCCCCGCGCGCGGCACCACCAGCGCCAATGATGGCAACGCGAGCACCATCCAGCGGCCAGCCTAAGCTAGTGATATGATTGACCAATCCTTGCCCATCGGTATTATCGCCGTACAGCGCCTCTGATATTGGCGTGCCACTGTTTAATAGTGTTTTATTGAGCAGTAGCGTATTGACCGCACCAGCGACTTTGGCGTGCTCTGATAGGCCACCACGCGACTGACAGCACGCATAAGCGACTTGTTTAAAGGGAACCGTCACATTGGCACCCACACCGCCACCATGAAAAAATGCCTCGACGACCGCGGCAAAGCTGGCTGCATCATCGGGGCAATACTGGCGTTGATAGCGAATATCAATGCCTGCTTGCGAGGCGAATAGCGTATGTATTTCAGGAGATTTGCTGTGGGCAATCGGATTGCCAATAACGATAAAGTGCTGGGTCATAAATAAATAGTCCGCTGGCAGTAAGGGCATGAAGGAGTCAGATTGATAACCGTTCAAACCCATTCATCATAAGGGATAACGCTATGTTTGACAAATAGGGCGGTCAGGCGACAAATACACGATTGAACATAGGGGTTTAAAACGTGAGGTCTTTAACAAATCTGTACTGTCTGGGAGCGGTATCCGTAACGTAAAGGGTAGTCAAGCGTTCAGCAGTTGGGTAAACTAGTGAGCATAAAAATCGATATCAATATGCGCTAGTAACTGCTAGGTTATCACCAAGCTTTTTAATAAAACATTCTTCATTATCAGTGGCGTATCTGCCAGCTCGTTAATACTATTTTGAGATCAATCTAAAAGTGTGAGTACATTGTCCATGTTGAATAATAACCTACAGACCCTGATGGTCAGTATGATAATGGCAGTTGGCGTGACGTTGAGTGGCTGTGATAGCACCAAAGAAGACGCCCAAGATCCAGAGGCTGGCGCGGCAACCACTAGCGAGCAGACCGCCACAGATACTTCTACGCAGACCGCTCCGACTGACACGGCTGATTTAGATGGCGCGACTGCTCAGCAAGGCACACCAGTAAAATACGATGTGCTGGCATGGGGCGCTGACCAAGTAGAGCCGATCACGGTTGATGAGCTAGATGGCATCAAAGCGACCTTTGGTAAAGTGGTGAGTACCGACGAAAACAGCTTAGACTATGCCAGTAATCCAGCTTCTAAGTATCGCTTTATGAATACCGATGCGCCTTATTTAGATATTATCGATTCCGAAAAATATCTGGAACTTGGCTGGTATTATGCCAATCCAACTGACTCTGATAAAGAAAAAGAGCTCAGTCAAAATCATGCCAAAAAATCCTATATGCTAGCGCGTCAGCTGATGGGTGATGACGGTGGCAAAGTGCTCGCTGATATGCTGAACGGTCAAATTATTAAAGATAAAACCATCGGTGGGCAAAAAATAGAGCTGGCGAAATGTGAGTTTTATAGTTGTATGCTGGTGCTTAATAAAGCTGCTGCTCAAACAGACAATAGCTAAATGGTGGGAGCTATCATGCCGCCGTCTAACAGCTGGATACGTCTGCAACCTCTAAGCGAGGCTAGCGATAACGCAGCAGGGACAGCGTTAACAATGCTATTAGACAATCGCGGACTGGCATACGGTGATGGCTTTTTTACTACTATGGGCGTCATCGATGGGTTGATACTGTGGTCGGATTATCATCAGCAGCGCCTTGACTCTCATGCCGACGCTCTACAGCTCGATATCGATAGCCAAGCGCTATTAGCCACTTTGCAGACACAGGCCAAGCAATTGCAGCAAGGTATGCTTAAGCTTATCGTCACCCGCGCGGCGCAAGATGTCCGTGGTTATGGTTATGCGCCAAGTACATCCGGTAGTGCTTGCGAGGTCTGGCTCAAGTCTTCCGCCATGCCTATCGCCACTGCTGATCAGCTACGTCTACCGAATGGATGCCTAGTTCCTCTGCAATTAATGACTTCAGCCATTTGCTTGTCTTCACAACTCGCCTGTCTACCGCCACCGCTTGCCGGACTCAAAAGTCTCAATCGTCTGGATAATGTACTGGCAAGCGCTGAGCTACAACGCGTTAAAGCCCAAACATTAACATCCAATCCCTTTTTATTAGCCAATCATTTACCAGCGAGTGCCGAACCCAATATCGGTGAGGGGCTGCTGCGTGATATGAGCGGGCAGTGGGTTGAAGGGACGATGAGTAATGTGTTCTATCAATTATCAGAATCGCCATTCGCAAAATCTTCCAATTCTCCACATCCTAAAAACAACAATTATCTAAGCGCTGGTCAATGGTATACGCCGTCGATGGCGCAATCGGGTGTCGCTGGCGTAATGCGGCAAGTGCTTATCGATGGGTTATCCAGCGCAGAACAGCCGGTTATCATTAGGTCGTTATCAGATGAGGATTTACCCCATTTGAGCCAGATGTTCTTTTGCAATGCGTTACGCGGCATCATGCCAATGAGCAGTTTGACGTTATTGTCGGGTGAAGTGGTGGGTTTTGAATCAGTTTAACCGTATTTAAAAATATTAAATTTGGTGTCAAGAAAATCATCAGGATATAAAACGACTTCTTCATTGCGATACATATCTTGTGCTTTTAATAGCGCGTCTTGCTCGTTCTCTGCGTTAACCTCCACGATATTACTCAACGTTTCGACAATTTCTATCTGAAAAACTCTCTTCAATTTCTTATCAGTTTTCATCATCGCTGTTCCCAATATATCTTTATCAAAATTTCTTTATTATTCATATAGCCTAGGTTAGCAAAAGCGCTTAAAAAGAAGTGATCGTCTTTTGTTACGTAGCCTTGTGCGATAAGGAAAATCGATCAATGATAGTGATTTGATAAGGAGAGAAATCCATGGACTACGTCTACGAAGATGAACGTATACCTTTACAAATCCGTCGACTATTAATTTTTGATGAGATTTGCAAATTAGCAAAAAAACAACCTGATGAAATTATTCACTTATCAAGATTCACGGAATTATCGCTCGGTGTTATGTATTTGAAAGGCTTTAAAAAGTTTATTGCGTTTGGCGGTGTGTTTGAGTACGCAGAAACAAGAGAGGAAGTTATCGAGCGACGTATTAGAGTTTTTCCTAACGACGAACCAGTCACGCGTGCACTAACAGTCAATTTAAAGCAGTTTACTCAGCCCGCGCGCACAGCTATCCAGCTAGTTTGGTATTGGAATAACTATGTTAAAAATAGAATGCACGCTTACGTCGATTATCGTGAAGAAGTGTTTTTTCGGATTAATGATGAAATTGACTCAGACTACCCACCGCATAAGTTTCATGACCGTCTCGTTGCAACGGCACGTTTACCTTTATGGGACGATAGAGAGGAGTTAATCGCAGACGTCTACCGTGATAATAAAGGGCAGCCAAAACCTGAACGCTTCAATGAGAAACGTTTAATATAATTTAAAATACGTAGAAATCAATCGTATCTGATTAAAGATTATTTAGCAGGAGATAAAAAATGCGTACTACCTATGAAGAAAAACGTATCCCACTACAAATCCGCCGATTAATGCTATTTAATGAAATATGTCGTAAAGCAAAAAAACACCCTGATGAAATTGTTCACTTAGCTGGTTATTCGAAGATAGCATTCAGTATTGTTTATTCTAAGAAAGATAAAAAATATACAGCATTTGGTGGGGTATTTAAGTATGCGCATATCCGCCAAGAAGTCATAGAGCAAGGCGTAGATAAACTGCCTCATGATGAGCTTGTGATGTGTGCGCTTACCGTAAAAAGACAAGCTTTTACCAAGGCTTCTCGTACGCCATTAGAACTATTAATAGGCTGGAATAAACAGGTAAAAAACAAATCTTCTAAATGTATTAAAGACAATATGGACACTTTTTTTAAAGTAAATGATGAGTTGGAAATGGACTATCCTCCGCACAAATTCTATGAACGATTGGTGGCAAGCGCTTATTTGCCACTTTGGGATGATAATCAAATTTAATATAATTTTCGATAATGTCCACGACCCAAAAACTCAATAATGCCTCTATCACGTAACACTTGTAATTGTTGACGGATTTTATCTTTTATATGGTTGTTTTCGGGATGTTTGAGTTTTAATAAGTCAGCGAAAGCATAAACCTGATTGAGAGAGAAATTCACATCCAGCCTATCGATACACTGCCAAACATCTAATGTCCAGCCACGTGATGTGATAGATTGCTCGCGTAAAAACAAGGTTTTCTGAAATTGCTTGGTGACATTATCGCGTGGTATGACTTGCTGGTCTTTGACCAAAAACACTTTCCCCGACTCAGGCACTTTACGCAAGTCAATATTACAGCCAACCCAACCAGCGCGTTTGGCAGTAACGGATAATGGTTTGCGTTTTATAATCATGTCCGGCTGAAAGAACTGCTTAGGAATGATTAAAAAGTTATTCACTCTATATTCTTGAGAGTAGGTCAAAAAGAAAAAGCTAGGATTATTGTCACTATTAATACGTTCAATCATAGTGTCATAAGCACCATCATTAATAATGTTGCTCAATTTTGCCTTTTTACTTTTTAGCTCATACTCCTCATGACAGTTTGAGCAATAAAAATCAGCGACAGGTTTGCCGTTCGTAAATTCAACCAATGGTTCGGCATTACAATTAGGGCAATAGCTTTGGTTTGCGACCCAATCTTCACTGAGTACACGAATCCTTTGGGATTCAGATTGATAGTTTGCAGCGAGAGGTTGGTTGAAATGTAGATTCATAATAAGTTTTCGTTGTAGTAGACAAAACAAAAATATCAATAAAAGCGCAGGAATATTCAGCCATATAATTTAATCTAAACACTAAGTTAATTCATAAGCTAAGCAAATACCATTGAAAAGCGCACGGTTCAGTGCTAAATTCTAGCAAACCTCTGCCTTGCGAGTTGCCATGAGCAATCCAACACCTGAAACGCCTCCTGAACGTCCTAATGATACTCCATCCAATGAGCAAGAGGGCGCTGTTGACGAGCGCATCGCTAGAGCGCCATCGGATGCCAAGCCAGTCGTGGATGAGGCCGCAGGCGAGGAAGCGCCGGCAACGGATATCTCGCTCATCAGTGGCAAGACTAAGCCGCGTCAATATAAAGTGGACAATCAATCGTTCTTTATGCAGCGTGGCTATCAAGTATTGCTTGTGCTGGGGCTGATTGCTGCGTTTCTCTTAGTTATAGTCTACCAGACACTGTTTGGACGGATTGAGCAGCCGCAGCAGATGGTCACGATCGAGCAAGGTCAGACCTACTACGGATTGCTGCCGCAGTGGCAACAGCAGACACCACTGTTTTCTGCTAGTGTCGCCAAGCTTTATATTAAGTCGCAAGTCGATGCACCATTACATGCAGGCATTTATCAATTACCAGAGAACCCAACCATCGCTGAGGCGCTACAAGTGCTCGCGCAGGGTGCCAAAGCGGCAATGGTAAAAGTGCAAATTATCGAAGGTAAAACGTCCAAAGACTTATATCAATCGCTACGTGATAATGACAATATCAAAAAAGAAGTGCTAATAGCGGGCAGCGGTGATGCTAGTAACGCCAGTATTGCTCAAGGACTGGACTTGGTCGGTATATTGCCAAAGAGCGTGACCAACAGTAATGACCCTATCGTCAATCATAATCTTGAAGGGTGGTTTGCGCCTGACACCTATTATTATGGCGAGGGCACCAGTGACAAGCAGGTATTGACGGATTTGTATAAGCGTCAGCAGCAAGCGTTGACCAAAGCGTGGGAAAATCGTGCGCCTGACCTGCCTTATAAGAGTCCTTATGAAGCGCTGGTAATGGCTTCTATTATCGAAAAAGAAACCAGCGTGGCAGAAGAGCGTCCCTTAGTATCAGCGGTGTTTAAAAATCGCTTGGATAAAAGGATGCGCATGCAGACCGATCCGACGATTATCTATGGCATGGGCAGTCGCTACGATGGCAACATTCGCCGTAAAGACATCGACGAAAAAACATCCTACAACACCTATCAAATCGATGGTCTGCCGCCCACACCGATTGCGCTACCGTCTGCGGCCTCTATCGAAGCCACCTTACATCCAGCGGATAGTGAAGCGCTGTATTTTGTGGCGACAGGAAATGGTGGGCACAAATTCACCAATAGCTTGGCTGAACACAATCAGGCGGTAAAAGAATACCTGAGCGTCATGCGTGAGAAAAAATCTCAAACGCCGCCGCAGTAAACCATCGCTTTACTTTCCATAAAACCTATCATTTACTGAGCGCTATAAAAATTCATATAGTGCTCATCAATGACATAAGGTCATATCATGTCAGCATCTATACCAGCCAACTTGTTGCAAACCAATTCAACTCAAGCCACGACTGATATTACGGATACAACGCCCATGCAAGGGCGCTTTATCAGTTTTGAAGGCACTGAAGGCGTGGGTAAAACCACTGCCATCGAGCAGTTATGTGCGCGCTTGCAAGATAGCGGTATCGACTATTTGCGTACCCGTGAGCCAGGTGGTAGCCCGTTTGCAGAGCGTCTGCGCGAGATATTATTGGATCCGGCGACGGAGATCAATGACGACACAGAGCTGTTGTTATTGTTTGCAGCGCGCTGCGACCATATGCAGCAGGTAATCTTGCCAGCACTACAGCAGGGAACATGGGTGATATGTGATCGATTTACCGACTCTACCATTGCTTATCAAGGCTTTGGGCGTGCGCATGGTGACGCTACTGTACGAGCCAAAATTGAGTCCCTTATCACTCAGTTCGTTACCCAGTTGCCCGAGCTGACTTTATGGTTGGATTTGCCCGTATTAGAAGGCATGGCACGCGCCAATAAACGTAGCGCTGCCGATCGTTTTGAGCAGCAGGCGACTGAGTTTTTTACGTGGGTGCATACAGGTTTTAGTACGCTCGCAGCCGAGCACCCTGAGCGTATCCAGCGTATCGATGCCTCAGGTAGTGCTGGAGAGGTCAGCGCTAGAGTATGGCAAGCGGTTGCGACAAGATTTCATCTTAGCTAGGGCGTGTCTTCAATTCACTCGATATAGTCAAAATACCCCAAAAACGCTACGATACTGTTGATATTAATTTCTTGCTTGCTCTGTCTGCACAGGCACAGCAAGCAAGAAATTGATATCAGCAGTGCGTGATGGTTCGATATTACTTTGCACTGACTATAGTCATCTAAATGGGCTAAATCTTGCCAAACATCGTCAACTAGTGCCCTATAAAAAAGCCCTCATAATCAGTATGAGGGCTTTTAATTTGCTTATTAGCTTTTCAGACAATATAGTCATTCCACTATAAAAGTATTACAGTGTTAACCTCGCTTGAAGTATCACATATACATCTACACTCGGTTGCCTTGTACTACTTTTAAATTGAATCGACTATAGCGTTTATGGTTTATCCGCATCCTTTTTTACCGAATCCTTCACCTTCACATTGTTGGTGGTATTGTCATGATCTGAGTCGGGTAGGCGGTTAGGGTCGAGCGCACCACTTTTTATCTTGGGCGCACTACCATTACCGTTTGTACTACTATTAGTCGATTTACTGGTTTTTGACGTTGCCGTTGAGTTATCTGCCATCACCCCTTTGTTGACTGTGCTAGTAGAGACATCTTTAGCTTCCGCTCCCTGACGTTTATCTATTTCAGCCTTTACGGTTTTTTTCGCTGCGTCACTCTCTTTATCAACCGCTATGGATGGCTCTTGCTCTGGCGTATCAGCGATATCTTCCACCATCTCTTTTTCTTTACGCTTTTCAGGCGCTTTAGAGTTGGCTTCAAAACTGGCATCTGCGGCAGCACGGGCTTGCTCTTGTTTTGGCGTGACGTCCACTGGCTTTGGCTGGACTTCATCATCAACGACCAGAGAAATCAGCTTGCGATCACGTGGTACTGATCCTTCGAACTTATCAGTGATGACTTGCAGCTTGCCTTCTTTGTCTAGGGTATAGAGCGGCACAAATTGTTTATTGTCGGCTTTATACTGCTCAAACGTATAGCTGTCCGTAATGTTGGTGATTTTAATACGGGCTTTTTTGGACAGCATACTAGCAAGTTTGGTATAGGTTACGTCTTTGCCAAACAACCACTGCGAATGAAAGTTTGACTGCTTATCATCGCGCTCACTTTTTACTTTTTCATCGCTGAACTTGAGGCGATAGAGCTTGCGCTCACCGAACTCATGGCGGTAATGAATCTCAGACAAGGTATTCATCTCTTTATCCATACTCATCGCGAATAGATGACCAATACCGATAAGGTCAAGATGATGGTCGGCATGATCGGAGATGGGGTTGCCAAAATAGGTGCGCAGACCACTCATACGCGCACGGGCGATATTGGTATAGTTATTATGAGCGACGATGACATCGAAGCCTTGGTCTTTTAAGGAGGTTGCGATTAGCAACGCGACTGGATTGGAGCCAACGATAAGAATACCATTGGTCTCAGGCTCACGCACGCCAAGTAAGTTGCCCACTACTTTTGCACCCAAGCCCTGAATCATGACCGTACCGATGATGACCATAAATACTAAAGGGACGAGCAGCTCAACGCCCTGAATATCATACTCTTGCAAGCGAATCGCAAACAGCGATGAGATAGCAGCGGCGACGATACCACGTGGTCCAATCCAGCTGATCATTAGCTTTTCATTGGTCTTTAGGTTTGAGCCAATAGAAGATGCCCAGACCGATAAGGGACGCGCCACAAACATCACGATAGCGAGTAGCACCAAGCCTGCAAAGCCCACACTCATTAAGCTTGCCAGCTCCACACGTGCCGCAAGAATAATAAAGAGGACGGAGATGAGTAGAACGGTTAAAGATTCATTGAATTCTAAAATAGTCTCACGTGGGAACTTGGGCCAGTTCGCCAGTGCGACGCCCAAGACGGTGACAGTTAGCAGACCAGACTCATGCTCTAAATGGTTGGAGACAGAGAATAAAACCAAAACAAAAGCTAAGGTAAAGACATTGCGTAAAAACTCAGGCACCATATGGCGGCGCATTAAGAACGCCAATGCCCATGCGCCAGCCATACCAAGAGCCGTTGCAAGCACGACAATTTTGGCAAATAGCAATATGCTGCTGGCTTCACCACCAGAGATAATATACTCATACACCAATACCACGGCGATAGCGCCAATGGGATCGATGATAATGCCTTCCCATTTGAGGATATTGGAAATGGTCTTGTTGGGGCGCACACTACGTAACAACGGCATAATCACCGTTGGACCAGTGACACATACTAGCGCCCCGAACAGCAGCGCAATCAATGGATCGACATCGAACAATAGATAAGTCGACAGCGCGACGATAGCAATGGTGATGAGCACCCCGACCGACACCAGCATCTGTACGACCGTGCCGTGTTGCTTGATTTCATCAAACTCAAGGGTCAGTGAGCCTTCGAACAAAATAATCGCCACGCCCAAAGAGATGAACGGGAACATCAGCTCGCCCAAGACTAAATCAGGGTCGAAAACGCCGAGTACGGGTCCAACAATAATGCCAATGAGTAACAAAAATAAAATGGACGGTTGCTTTAAGTACCAAGCCAACCATTGGGCGGCAATGCCGATCCCAACCACGCCAGATAATAATAGGGCGGTATCCATAAATTAATCCTTTTATAATCTTGTGATGCTGTCTAGCTATTAAAGTGGGTTATCGTTAGCGGCCAAAACCTTTTATAACGGCAAATTAATAATAACCATAGCCATCATGAATCATGGATGATATATATACTATATAGTAGTAAAGACAAACGCGTCTCTAGATAAATAAAAAAATTCTAGAAGCGCAAAAGATGGAAAATAAGGGCGTTAACAGCCAATTCGATTAGTGTATAGTTCCTAGCTGCCTGATATGGCTAACTATTGTTTGCTAAAAAATTTATTAGGCTTGTTATCATATCATGATTTTATTTTATATATGTCAAGGGTCTGTCTGACGTGATAGCCGCGCGCCATCGTTCTGCGCTGACACATGATTAGGTGAACGCGCTATAAAAGATTACGAAATCGAGGGGATAAGACGACGCGGTATCAAAATGGCTTATATTCACGTCATTATCCTTACCCATCGCTACGATACAAACTGGCAGGCAAGTAATAGTAATAAGCTGACCAGCGTTCAAGATGGTTGCTTATAAACTGTTCCTTATAAATTATTGCTATAGATTATGCCTATAAATTTATACAAGCTTGCTATCTATTATGGCGATAATAGCGATAATATTGTTGCTAACAATAATAACCACTCATATGGAGACAATATGCCTATCAATATGTTTCAAGCGCAACCCACTATTCGTATGCAGCGTTGGTTGCAACGTAGCAGTTTGGCACTGGCTATCGGCACGGTAATGGCGATAGGTATTAATGCAGCCACTATGCCTCAGGCACAAGCAGCGGTCACCACTGCTGACTTCTCTGACTTAGTACAGCAAGTGACGCCAGCGGTGGCACGGGTCAATGTCACCAAAACGGTCAGTGAAGACGAGCTTGCCAAAGCACAAACCGCCGAGCTGCTACGTCAGTTCTTCGGGGATCGCTTGCGTATCCCAGATCAAGCAGCGAAGCCCGCGATTGAACACGCTTATGGCACTGCCTTTTTTGTCACCACTGATGGTTATATGTTGACCAATCATCATGTGGTTGCTGGAGCAGATAAAATCACCGTGACTCTTAATGACAGAACCGAGCTGGATGTGACCTTGGTGGGTAGCGATGAGCGCTCAGATGTGGCCGTGCTCAAAGTTGTGGGTAATCAGTTCCCAGCCTTACCGATTGGCGATTCAAACAGTCTAAAAGTAGGTGAGCCGGTATTGGCGATTGGCTCGCCATTTGGCTTTGATTATTCGGCATCCGCAGGTATCGTGAGTGCCAAGTCACGCAGTTTTTCACGTGAGACCAGTGTGCCTTTTATTCAAACCGACGTGGCATTAAATCCGGGTAACTCAGGTGGACCTTTATTCAATCAGCGCGGTGAAGTTATCGGTATCAACTCACGTATCTTTAGTGGGACGGGCGGTTATATGGGCTTGTCGTTTTCTATCCCCATTGACGCGGCGATGGATATCTACGAGCAGCTAAAAACCAATGGTGAAGTCGCGCGTGCCTATATGGGTATTTATCCTCAAGACATCGATCGCAATCTGGCCGAAGCGTATAACTTGGCTCGTCCACAAGGCGCTCTGCTTACACGTGTCTCACCAGACTCACCAGCACAAAAATCAGGTCTGCAATCAGGCGATATTATTTTGCAATATAATGATGTGCAGATTATGCGCGCCGCAGATTTATTGAATCTGCTCAATCGGGCACGACCCAATGATCCGTTCAGTGCTCAGATTCAGCGTGATGGCAAGCAAATGACGGTAAAAGGCACGCTAACGTATGCGCCAAATGATGTCCGAGCGCAAAGCGGCTCACAGCAAGACGATGAGATACAACTGGGCTTACGTCTGCGCAATTTGACTCCAGATGAGCAGGCAGAGCTAGCTGTTGACAACAAAACAGGCATATTGGTCACGACCGTCGACCCGACTGGCTTAGCCGCTCGTTCAGGTATTTTCGCTGGCGATATCGTTACCAACTTTCACCAAAAGCCGATTGCGAAGGTCACGGATTTCTCCAGCGCTATCTCCTCACTTCCCAAAAAAGGGGTAGTAACGATTGAAGTCATGCGCCAAGGCATCCCCGGTATTATCGGCCTGCGCATTGAATAGCCACCATATAGTCAATCCACTATGCTTAAATGAAGTATCTCACTAAGCGTTGATAATTATACTTGTCTATCATAGAGCGCGACCTCTATAATGGCTGATTTTTTTATCGATTGATTTTGATGATATGCTATTGCTCGATTTAACTTTGATTAAGCGACATTGAGTTGGGCGCTGATTTGATTGAACAACATTAATTGACCACTGCACAAACGACTATTCATACCTCTATATACAGCTAGGTAATTATGACTGACCACGCTTTTTATACGCTCAGCATCACGACAGCGGCAGCATTGCTAGCGTATATCATCTTGTGGTCAGGATTACAGACGTTCAATGCCAATCCCACAAAACGCTTTTTGCGTATTTGGTCAAAATTGACGCTATATTATGCTGCTTATACCATGCCAGTTTGGGCGTTACTGTTGGTAATTGGGCGAGTACAAGAGGTGACGCCTTTACTGGCACAATTGTCACCGAGCGTTGTATTGATGGCTACCATCGCGATGGGTCTGTACTTTTATACTGTCGTTGTGCAGCCCAACTGTTTGCGCGTACAGCATCATGCGGTTGATTTAGACTTGTCAGCCCCGCTCACAGTAGCGGTATTAGCAGATTTGCGTATTGGCTTATATAGTGGCAAGCCGCGTCATATTCGCAAGCTTGTCGCTACCATCAATGCGCTGTCAGCAGATGCAGTGCTGATTACAGGTGACTGGCTCTATTACCCGAGTGCAGATTTGGTGGGGCAGTTGATGCTGTTTAAGGGAGTAAACAAACCCGTTTATACGGTGATGAGTACCTCGGATTTGCGTTATCAGTCGATTAATACTACCAAGCAAGGTCAGCCACTACTGAAAGATACCTTGGCCAGTGCCTTTGATGTGCTTGATATCAATTATATTGGACAGCAATGTACGTCGTTGCCGCTTAAATGTGCCCAAACTGGCAACGGTCGATCAAGAGCAAATCAAACAAGCTCCATTAAAGGTCACCCGAATACCCGTACACAAACAAACCCAAAGGATAATCCAGTCGTGGCGGTGCTTTGTGGTTGGCAAGATGTTCCAAAACAATCGAGCGATGCCAAAACTTTGCAGGTACCCAGTAAAGTGGCGCTCAGTGCCGAAATCGCGCAGGCGACTAAACCTGTCATTATCCTTGCGTCACGATTTGATAGTATTAGCGACTTACCAAAATCGCTACAGCCGCGACCACTATTGATAACGGGGGCTGCTAAAGCGATACAGAAAAACATATTAAAGGCGCAAAAAAAGCAAGATATTCGCCGTATAGACAATCAATCGTCGTTATTGGATAGCAGCCGGATGGGTAAGCAGCGCGGTTTATATCAGCATGGTAGCGCGCAGATATTTGTCAGTAGCGGAGTGGGTACTCGAGGATTGCCTTTTCGCTTGTATCGTCCGACTATCGATGTGTTGACGATTCGTTAAAACGACTCAAAAGCATTTATCCCAGTTTCATAATTACGCTAAACTAACTATTAGGGTCTGTTGAACATTCAAATGTGGAACTGGCAGTGGCTATTTTTTAGACAATACGCAGTGAAATTTTTGACGCCTAGTCGTTCTAGGTTAGACAATTTCGCCACGCATATGTTTGAAAGATACTATCTATTGGCGTGTTAGCCAGATAGTTGGTGTATTTCCCGTGATTTTTTGGGCGGCAACAAAGACCGCTTCTAAAATTTGACGTCTGATAAATACGGTATTAAAGACTGATTATATTGCCTCGTCATTGACGTTACCACGATCACTAACGACTGATAAAGTAAATCATTTACTTTTAAGTGAATTACTTTTAAGTGAATTATTTTTAAGTGATTTACTTTTAAGTGAATTATTTTTAAGTGACTTACTTTTAAGTGATTTATCTCTGAAAGGCATCGCTAACAATCCCCATAGCGAGGCGTTTTGTTTGGGTGATGGATATTCTTTTAGCCCAATATCGAGCTCATTGTCCGGCTTCTGAGCGTCACTCTTGTAGCTACCAAAGATCTTATCCCACCAAATCACGCTAAACCCATAGTTTGAATTGGTTTCAGACACGCGTTGGCTATGATGGATACGATGTAAAATTTGCGTCATTAATATTAAACGCGCAGGCTTTTCAATGGCAGGCGGCAAGCGAATATTGGCATGATTAAACATCGCCAAGCCATTTAAGGCGATTTCAAATATTAGTATGGCTACGGCAGGCACACCCAGCGCACTGACGACGAAGAGTTTAACCAATATACTTAAGACTATTTCAATAGGATGAAACCTAAGCCCTGTGCTGGTATCTACGTGCGCATCAGCATGATGGACTTTATGCAAGCGCCATAGAATAGGCACTCGGTGGAACAATCGATGCTGCCAATAAATAATGATGTCGAGCACGAGCAAGCTCAATACGATAGACACTAAAATGGATAAATCGAGCATATTGAACAAGCCAATTCCGTGCTGCTGATTATACAGCGCAACCGCCGTTAGACCTATTGGTACGGCCAAACGCGCCACAATTGATGATGCTAGCACCAAGCCAAAGTTAGCCAACCAGCGCTTGTTGCTTTTGATCGGGGCTTTACGTGCTGGCATGCGCCATTCAATCAGCATCATGATCATTAATATGCTGAAAAAGAAGCCCAGTCGCCACCATATCTCATTTGTCATTGGCTACCTCTTTGCTTATTCTGTTTATATGCTGTTTGAATGGCTGTCTGCTTCTAGACGTTTGAGGGTTTGGTAACCGCCATATATACGGGTAAAAATAGTAATGGCGCAGGCAGCCGCAAAGATACTGGCCAGTAAAACAAACTGCTGTGGCCAAATACAAAAGGCGACAAACAATGCGATGGTTTCAGTGCCTTCTGTGAGACCATTCAAATAATAAAAGCTTTTGTATTTAAACTGCGGTTTGTCTAATGCAAATTTTTCAGCAGCAATGGCAAACGCTAAAAAGCTAGAGCCAGTGCCAATAAAGGCGGCGAGTAATAATGCCCCTGCAATAGCGTTTTGTTCAGGATTTGCCAAGATAAAGCCAAGCGGCACGGCAGCATAAAATAAAAAGTCGAGGGTAATGTCTAAGTAGCCTCCTGCGCTTGAGCTTTGATTGGCATGACGTGCGAGTGCGCCATCTAAGCCATCAAAAATACGATTCAGAGCAATAGCGATAAGTGCGCCAAACCAGAGCTGATTAGCCAGTAGTGGTAAAGCTAGCATGCCGATAATAAAACCGACCACTGTTAATTGATCAGCAATAACACCGCGCTTATGTAACATGATGACTATGGGCGTTAATATAGGCTTGATGACGGGTGTAATAAACTTATCTAGCATGCAATCACCTTTTTATGTTACCGCTAAAAACTAAAGTTAATAACTAAGAGTAATGACTTTACCTTCAGCTGCTTCAGCATCACTATGATCGTGGGTGACCATGATAGCCGGAAGTTTGCGGGTACGGATTTGATTGAATACTAACTGTTGGGTCTCGGCTCTAAGCTGGGTGTCGAGCTTGCTAAAAGGTTCATCGAGTAGGATGGCTTTTGGCTCACTCAATAGAGTGCGTAGTAGGGCAACACGTGCTTGCTGACCGCCAGACAGATTGTCAGGATGGCGATTGCTCATACCTGCTAAACCCACTTGCTCAAGGGCGTGTTCTATTTTTTCGAGACGCTGTCCTTTATTACGCTGCTTATTGTCTTTGGGCATCGCAAAGGCAATATTACCTGCGACTGATAAATGCGAAAACAGTAGCGCATCTTGATAGAGCACGCCGATATGACGTAAGTGTGTCGGTAGATGGCTTACGTTTTGCTCATTTAACCAGACATCACCAGTCGCGGTAAAGCCGTGTGGTAATGTGCCTGTCAGCCAATTTAATAAGCTTGATTTACCACTGCCAGATGGGCCCATAATGGTGAGTATCTCACCGCCTGCAATCTGCTCATCTAAGCTCAGTAATAGCGCGTCTTTTCGATACAATTGCAAATTTTTTATCTGTAAAGATGATGGCATCAAGAACCCTTTATCTGCGTTTTTATAGTGAGTTGTTGTTCAAAACCAGCGTTTTTTGAAACTGTTTTTATTTGAAATAAACCATTTTAACGACTGCTATTTCTACCACTTTTAAAGAAATATTTTGGCAATACCCACGCCAATATAAAACCAATTAACGGTAACGCCATTTGAATGATGGCATACACCGCACTGGTGCGCCTACTGGCACCATTGGCGAGAGTCACAGCTTCTGTGGTGATAGTGGCGATACGTCCGCCGCCCGCTAATAACGTCGGTAAGTATTGTCCAAAGCTAATCGCTAGACCAAGCGCGATAGCAATTAAAAGAGGCGCAAACAGCTGCGGTAGTTTGACCTGCAAAAATACCTTGGCTGGCGTCGCGCCAAGACTGGCTGCCACATGAGCAAAACGAGGGTCTAGACGTCGATAACTGCTAGCAAGCGATAAAAACACATAGGGCAGCACGAACAATAAATGCGTAAACGCCACATTAAAAAATGCTGTTTGATTATTGACCAATTGTTGCAACCATACCAAGCCAAATAAAAAGGCAATGCTGGGTACTAACAGCGGTAAATAAATGATTAAACTGGTAAATTTTGAAAGAGGCTTGCTACTTAGTTGTTCGGCTTCTAAGCATAATAAAGCAAGGACGATAGCAAATAAGGTACTTACGATACCGATCGTAAGGGTGTTAAATAGTGGCGTGCCCATTTGCATAAAGGCGCTTTGAAAATGTAACAACACAAACTGCTCGGGCAATACGGCTGGAAAGCGCCAAAAGCCCGCCACTGACCACATAAACAGACCCATGAGTGCCAGTAATATAAAACCAATGACCACAGTGGTCAAAACTGCGGTCATTTTTTGCATTAAGGCATCGGCATAGTTGCGCTTGCCATTAATCAATGACTGATTACAGCAAATTTTTATGGCTCTCTCAGCAGCAAGCCACAAAGCGATTAATCCGCCCGTCAAAGCCAGCTGTAATAACGCGCCTGCCGAAGCCCGTATACGTAGGTTTAGATCAACATCATTAAACCATTGCATAATCGTGACCGCGAGTGTGGGCGGTGTATTTGGACCCAATATCAATGGCATCTCAACACTGGCACTGGCATAGGCAAGGACGGCTAAAATAGGCAGACGTAATACGGGGTATAGGATAGGGAGGACGGCTTTAAAAAAAGCAGTGATGGGATAATAGCCGAGATTGAGCGCGACTTTATATTGCTGATGCAGCTTTTTACCCAGCTCTGGTTGTGCCAATGCACCTAATGCCATTAATAATAAAAACGGCAGCTCTTTTAAGGTTAAACCCAAAATGATACTAATGCCATAAGGGTCATGTGGAAACATACCATCCGGTGCCAACTCCCAACCGCTTAACCACGGTGAGATGAGCCGTGAAAACATGCCAGAAGGCGCAATTAAAAACCCCACCGCAATGGCTGCCGCTGCATGAGGAATAACCAAAATTGGACTCAGCAAACGCTCAATACGAGTGAGCCAAATGCTATTAAAAAACGCTGCCAATATCATCAAGGTCATGACAAAAGCGAGTAGCGTGCTTAGCAATCCAGTAGCGATGCTTAGCGCAGCCATTTGAGTCAGACCAGGTGTCTGCCAAAGATCGTTAAAGCCTTGTAGGCTAAAAGTTGTTTGCTCAAGTGCAGGCAGCCAACTAAACGCAGGCAGCAGTACGCTGACCAAACCACCGAGTACTGGCAATATCAGCAGCAGCAACAAAAATTTTGGACTAAAAGATACGATACGCGTAAAGAGGTCTGTTCTATAAGATGCAGGCATTCTAGCGCTTGCATCAGTGGTTTTATCGTTAGAAACGTCACTCATGGGCTGACCCCATAACGTGTCTGCCAGCCTTGCATAATGGCATCAACCCAGCTTGGATGTGGTTCACTGACAGTGCGTTTGATGCTATCAAAGGGCAGGGCGCTAGGGTGTGGTTGTTTGTTTTTAAATAAAGCTTGTTGTTCAGGGTCGAGTGTAGACTGGACGAGTACCGTTTTATCACCCCATATAGAAGGCGTTTGTTTTTCGGCCTGTGCTTCTGGACTCATCAAAAAGTTTGCGACTAACTGCGCCGCTTGCGGATGGCTGGCATTATAAGGAATGGCCACAAAATGCGTGTTACTTAAGCTGCCATCACTCATTGCATAGCTACGAATACTCTCGGGTAAATCATAACGCTGCACGGCTGCTGGCACTTCAGGTGCAGAAAAAGTAAAGGCCAAGCTCAGCTCGGTATCATCGACCAAACGCCGCATCTGCGCGCCCGTTTGTACAAATTGCTCGCCTTTGCGCCATAGTGTTGGATGCAAGTCATCCAAAAATGTCCATAGCGGATCTAATACCAGATCGGTATTTTGCTCAGTGGCTGGCAGGTTGAGCTGCGCCTTAGTATTTTCACCTGTTTGAGCATCATGTTGTTCGTGCAGCATGACTAAGGCGTATTTTAAAAAGCTCATTCCTAAAAAGTCTGGTGGCTTTGGGTAGCTAAAACGTCCAGGATTTTGTGCTATCCAATCGACCAGCTCATTCAGAGTTGTCGGTGGCTTATCAGTCGATAAACGGTCGTAATAGAAAGTCAGCGAGGCTTGTCCCCATGGTGCTTCCATGCCATTGGTGGGTACACCAAAATCAAAGTTCACCGTAGGGTTGTTGTCTGGATCAGTAAGGGCAAAGTTAGGTAACTTATTCGCCCATTGCTTGAGCAATAATGAGTTTTCACTCATGGTGGCAAAGTTTGCGCCATTAATCCAGATGAGATCTACACTGCCTTCATCATTGTTATTGGCTGATTTTTCCGCCAGCACGCGACTGACCGCTTCACTGGTGTCGCTTAATTTCACATGGACTAAATTGATATTATATTTATCATCTACTTGCTCGGCTGCCCACTGTAGATAGGCGTTGATCTGTGGGTCGCCGCCCCACGCATAGAAATAAACGTCTTGGTTTTTGCCACTCTCTTGCACTTGTTGCCAGTGCGACAGACTCTTATCATCTGATACATTGGTAGTAGAGGCGGTGCTGGCAGAAATACCCATACAAATGCCAAGCGCCATAGCATAGATGCTATAGCGGCTTAGGTTTTTTAAGGTTGATGAGGCTTGCAAGGACTTGATAACGTGCATTTGAGTTTCCGTTATGATGATATATTCTCAGCACAGTTGATAAAAACCCAACTAACCTCGACGCCATGTATGGTACTTTTCAAGCAAGTTTAATACTTTTTCAGGCGCATGATTGCGTTTCCATTCACCAGCCGCGTATTTATTGCCTTCCGCCCATGTCGGGTACATGTGAATGGTGCCGAGTATTTTATTTAGCCCTAAACCATGCTTCATGGCCAGTATAAACTCAGGCATTATATCACCAGCATGCTCAGCGACGATGGTCACGCCAAGTATTTTATCTTTGCCTTTAGGCGTAATGATTTTGATAAAGCCGACATTGGCGCTCTCAGTCACCGCACGATCTAAGTCTTTAAAGTCGTAGCGGGTAATCTCAAAATCGATGCCTTTTTCGATGGCCTCTTGCTCATTTAAGCCAACACGTGCGACTTCTGGATCGATAAAGGTTGTCCACGGAATCACGCGATAATCGACCTTGAATTTCTTTAGATGTCCAAACAAACCGTTTACCGCGGCGAACCATGCCTGATGGGAAGCCACATGGGTAAATTGATAAGGGCCGACGACATCACCTGCGGCGTAGATATTAGGATAAAGAGTTTCTAGGTAATCATCGGTATTGATAGTACGATCCGTTTCGATGCCCAACGCTTCGAGGCCGTAGCCTTCGAGGCGAGCACTACGCCCAACGGCACAAAGCAACTCATCATATTCAATAGCAATCTCTTGCTTATTTTGACTGTCTTGCTTATCTGTATCGTCGTCTAATTGCTCAACGATAATGAATTTTTTACCATCGCGAGTCTCACAGCGAATCGCTTGATGCGAGGTCAAGACATTCACGCCACTCTCGACGAGCACTTGCTGCGCAAATTCTGAAACTTCCACGTCTTCTTTTTTCATCAGACGCGCGCCTCTTTCGATTTGAGTCACATTGGAACCCAAGCGCGCAAAGGCTTGTGCGAGCTCAGAGCCGATAGGCCCGCCGCCAAGTACGACGAGATTTTTCGGTGCTTCTTCCAATTCAGTAAACTTATTCCATAGCGTATCGCTCGTCACATAACCCGTCTCTTCCAAACCTGGTAAGTCTGGAATAAATGGACGTGCACCAGTGGCGACAACAATGGAACGTGCGGTGAGTCGCTGCGTGCCGCCATCGTTTAGCGCAATTTCTACCGTCCATGGGTCGATAAATTTAGCATAACCTTTTAACACTTCGACACCCAATTCCGTATAACGCTCGACGCTGTCATTTGGCGCGATGTCAGCGATGACTTTATGGATGCGTGTCATGATATTTTTGAATGAAAATTCTGGTTGAATATTATTGAGACCATAGCGTTCGCCATTGCGCATCTGTTCTGCGACTTTCGCGCTTTTGATAAGGGCTTTACTGGGTACGCAGCCGTAGTTTAAGCAGTCGCCGCCCATCTCACCCGCTTCAATCAGCGTGACTTTTGCTTTGACGGTGGCCGCGATATAACTGGTGACTAGACCGCCAGCACCTGCACCAATGACAATCATATTGCGATCGAATTTATTTGGTTTGGTGTAATTTTTATAGACGCGGCGTTTTTTTATCGTATTTAAGATGCCTTTAGCTATCAACGGGAAAAACCCTAGTAGCGCGAATGAGGCAATCAAATTGAAAGATAAGATGCCTGACAAGCTCTCGATTTGTGCCAACTGCGTACCTGCATTGACATAGACGAAAGTACCAGCGAGCATACCTACTTGGCTGACCCAATAGAAGGTTCTTGCCTTAATCGCGGTGACACCCATCAACAGATTGATTAAGAAAAATGGGAAGATTGGAACGAGGCGTAAGGTGAATAGATAAAAGGCCCCTTCTTTTTTTACGCCTGCGTCAATAGAGTCGAGACGCTCTGGGAAACGCTGCTTGATGGAATCGCGCAGTAAATAGCGTGAGGTCAAAAAGGCCAGTGTGGCACCAATACTTGAGGCAAACGAGGCGACCAATAAGCCTTGAACCAAGCCAAACAACGCCCCAGCTGCCAAAGTCATAATGGCAGCGCCAGGTAAAGATAATGCCGTGACTAATATATAGACTAAAAAGAAGCCACCAATAACCAACCATGGTGACTGCGCTTTATATTGGTCGAATTGATCCATCGAGCCCTTTAAACCCTCAAGTGTCAATAATTGGTTGAGGTCAAAGTAAAAAAAGCCAATGACTAACATCAATACGGCTAATATTAAAACTATTTTCTTAATCATGGATTATCCAGCTAAATAATAATGCAAAGGGGTGTGTGAGTGATAGGATCTAAAAAAGTCTTATATACAAACACATAGCGATGTCATCAGTCCTACTATAATCTACTTTTTCGTTGTTCGTAGCGATATATTCGTTTTTAGTAAACTATAGTGATATTCAGACTGATTATCAACTTTCTTAGGATAAAGTCGGTGACGTCTTTTTGCCTAAGCTTAAAGTATCCCAATCTCTCATCAAAAATAAGGCGATGCATGCTGCCAACATCGGCCAAGCAGCAAAGAATAACAAATTGTCAAAAGGCGTGAGGTATAGTCCAAAAGTCGAAAAAGTTGACATGGCATGGAGCAATAAAATTGCACCATAAGTCCAGGTTTTGAATAGACCAACAGCAAACATTAGAATAAGAATCAACTGAGCGACACCGATAGCAATAAATATGGTCTCACCCATCGCTTCGAGACCGTAAAATTTTGAGAAAACATTTGCCGCGTGATCGGGGTGAAAAATCTTATCTAATGTCCAAAATAAGAAGACAATGAAAATGCCTATTCGAAGCAACAGTAAAGACAAAGGAAAATGTTTTGGCATAAGTTATTTCTTTTTAATAAAGTTTGAAAGCGAGTTCAAAATAGGGTGGGTTAAAGTGAGGTTTTTACGCCTGTTATTAGAAGGTTTTTATGTGACAGACATGAGTAAGAAGTGTTTGCTTTATGTTGAGTGATTGCTCAATTATAGCTGTAAGATGTTACAAAATAATGCGAGGGCGCATTGTGATGGTTTTTGAACGCTTGTTTTAATTTATCTATATAATATAGTCGGTTCAATTTAAAAGTGGTACAAGGCAACCGAGTGTAGATGTATATTTAATACCTCAAGCGAGGTTAACGCTGTAACGCTTTTATAGTGGATTGACTATATAGGGCGTGTCCTCAATTCAATTGATCCTATCTAAACGGGCTAAAAATGGCTAAATTTTACCAAACATCGTCAAACAGCTGATTAATATCCCGATATTATCGGCGCTATTTTTCTTGTCTGACGGCAATTTAACCATCTTAAGACCACTAAATGTATCCATGTGCTAATTGATGACACGCCCTAGTTAAGGTCTCGACATTATCGTCGGTTTACGCCTGATTCGATAAAATGTTTGATGCGATTTTAGCGATCAGCAGTCCTAATATTTGAATCATCAAACAGACCCGAAACATAACAAACAACAAAACAGCCTTTAAATCTTAGATCTAAAGGCTGTTTAAGACTATCGAGAGAACGATAAGATATATAGCTGGCTCACCATAAAAGTGCTACGGCGCTAACCTAGCTAACCCTGAAAATTATATTTGACCGTCACATCGCTCCCATCATGATCAACCTTATAAGTGTTGAGTATGATACTTTCATCATCTAAACATTGGCCTGTTACCAGATTAAAGCGCTGCTTATAAATAGGCGAGGCTACATACAGTACTGCTTCACTAAGGCCAGCCGCGTTGGTAATGGTAGTGCCACCGATTAAACCTCTAGACAATACATTGGCCTGACTAAAAGGGTCATAATTATCAAGCGCGAACAGCTTAGTTTCTTTGGTGCGAAAGATAGCCACTTGTTTGCCATCTATGAGCGCACAAACACCAGTCTCAGGGAGAATGTCTTCTAATCTACAAACCGTATATTGAGTCATTGGGTTATCCTTATTCGTATATTATCGGAGAGTATAGGCAGTCCTAGATAAATCAGAGACGGTGTTAGGCTGGCTCGATCGACTATTGATAGTGCTGTCATTCGCCTTCCTAGTTTATTAATTGTCTCTTCATTATCTTAAACCGACTATCTTGGGCGTTGATTAAGCCAGCTCAGTCACTAGGATTTGAGTTTTTTCAGTATCGGTTGCGGGGCGAATTTGCTCGCGCTCGGTGACAAAGACCACATTGTCATCTCCTTGCTCACTATTGACGAAATGACGGAAACGTTTGAGCTTTTCGCTATCGGTGATGGTGGCTTTCCACTCACACACATAGTTGTCGATTAGCAGTTGCATCTGCGCTTCTAGCTCGTCAGCGATGCCTAAGCTGTCTTCAATAATGACTGCTTGTAGATATTCCAATCCACCTTCTAAGCTCTCGCGCCATTTTGAAGTTCGTTGGAGTTTATCTGCTGTTTTTATATAAAACATAATAATACGGTCGATGTATTTGATGACCGTGTCGCTATCAAGATCGGTGGCAAACAACTCACCATGACGCGGGGTCATACCACCATTACCACAGACAAATAAATTCCAACCATTTTCGGTGGCGATAATGCCAAAGTCCTTGCTTTGTGCCTCTGCACACTCGCGTGTACATCCGGACACGCCCATCTTTATCTTATGCGGTGAACGTACTCCTTTATAACGATCTTCTAAGGTGAGTGCCAATCCGACACTGTCATCGACACCGTAGCGACACCAGTTATTACCCACGCACGATTTAACAGTACGCAACGACTTACCATAAGCGTGACCAGTCTCAAAGCCAGCTTGCACCAATTGTGTCCAGATATCAGGCAGCTGGTCTAAACGTGCACCAAATAGATCCACGCGTTGACCACCTGTGATTTTGGTATACAAATTAAACTCTTTGGCGACTTGTCCGAGGATAATTAGCTTATCGGCGGTGATTTCACCACCTGGCACACGAGGTACGACAGAATAGGTGCCGTCTTTTTGGATGTTGCCCAGATAATAGTCATTGCTATCTTGCAACGGTGTCAATTCAGGCTTGAGCACATAATCATTCCAGCATGAGGCCAAGATGGAGGCTACCGTAGGTTTGCAAATCTCACAGCCATGACCGTTACCATGCTCATCCAACAGAGCATCAAAGGTTCTGATGCCATGGACACGAATCAAGCTATAGAGCTCTTGACGAGTATAAGCAAAGTGCTCACATAAGTCGTTATTGACCTCAAACCCAAGGGTCGTTAACTGGTAGCTTAAAGTGTCTTTCACCATAGGCGCACAGCCACCACATCCTGTACCTGCACTGGTACAAGACTTCACTTCGGCAATGGAGTACGCACCGTTCTCAACCGCCGCGCAAATAGCCCCTTTGGTGACGTTGTAGCATGAGCAAATCGTTGCACTATCTGGTAAATTTTCTATACCCATTTTCGGTTTTTCAACGTTGGGTAGTATGAGGCTTTCAGGGTGGGCAGGTAGGTCGATGTCGTTGAGATATAGCTGTAATAGATTATTATAGTCTTCGGTATCACCGACCAATACCGCGCCAAGCAAGCGTTTATTATCAGGCGTTGTGACCAATTTCTTATAAATGCCCTCAGCAGGGTTTTGGTACAAATAGCTCAAGCTGTTCGCGCTGTTGCCATGGGCGTCGCCAATACTACCAACATCGACGCCCATCAGTTTGAGCTTGGTGCTCATATCAGCGCCCGTAAAGGTTTGCGAATGATCTCCTGTGATTTGTGCCGCGCAGATACTCGCCATGCTGTAGCCTGGTGCTACTAAGCCAAATATCTTGTTATCCCACACCGCGCATTCGCCGATAGCATAGACATGCGCGGCATTGGTGCGGCATTGTTCGTCAATTAAAATACCACCTCGTGCACCTATCTCAATGCCGCACTCAGGATTGTTTTTGATAATGCCATCTTGCGGACGAATACCCGCACTAAAAACGATCATATCGGTATCAAGCGAGGTATCATCGGTGAATTGCATGGTTAAATGGCATTGATCTTCACTGGTGTTATTTCTGTTTTTTGACAGGGCATCGGTATTGTCAATAATGGCTTGGGTATTCTTGCCAGTTAATACTTTGACCCCGAGGGCTTCAATTTTTCGTTTTAAAATCTCACCGCCAGCAGCATCAAGCTGAACACCCATCAGTTGTGGGGCGAACTCTACAACATAAGTCTCTAACCCTAAAGTGACCAGTGCTTTTGCTGCCTCAAGTCCCAGCAGTCCACCACCCACGACCACACCCTTTCTGACTGTTGGGCGCTCAGCAATGGCAAGAATGTCATCTAAATCGGCAATGGTTCGGTATACGTGGCAATGCGGATGTTCACGCCCTGGAATGGGTGGTACAAACGGATAGGAGCCTGTCGCCAGCACCAGCTCACCATATTCAATCTGCTCGCCAGCTTCAGTGATGATGTATTGATTGGTCGCATCGATATCTACAATGCGCTGATTCAGATGCAATTGAATTTGGGCGGCGGCATAGGCGCTCAAATCAACCAAATTTAGCTTACTGATATCTTTATGCTCAAAATAGCTCGATAAATACACACGATCATAAGCCGGACGGTCTTCTTCTGCAAACACATGAATCTCAAATCTCTCATGTAGCCCTTGCTCTATGGCTCGCTCAACGAAATGGTGCCCGACCATACCGTTACCAATCACCACTAACTTAGCTTTATTTGTTGTACTCACTATAGTGCTGCTCATGCGCTTATCCTTAGTAATGGGGTTGTCTAAATATCGTGATCTAAACGTTATGATGGTTAGCAATATTTAGTGCCTACACCAATTACACCTTCAATAACTGTGCCAAGCACTGTTATATAGCGCTTTGTATTAAAGGGGATTGCTAAAAAATTCAGACGAATATGTATGACCCTCATCGCGTATTTACAAGGTCGCAAGGCATTTATGAGGAGGTTAACGATGATGGTAAATAAAACATTAATCGATCATTTGGCAATGAGGTGATAAGTATTGATGCACTAAAGTGGACAGAGTCATGCACCAATTTGATTACATTCATAATGAGTAGCATTTTTTTATGTTTCTCAATGATAGAAGGGCATCATGTTTTTTAAGAGATGAATCGGCTTGTGATAGTCGCCTGTAAGTCTGCCATTACAAAGCATTGACGCTTTCACCAAAGACAATGGTTTGCCTCCACAATGATTTTTATGACGGCAAATGGCACAGCCATTGCACCCCCTTAACTGTTCTAACTGATCATTCTGTTTAACATAACTTGTTCTTATAACTTTTTATGTTGGCCCTAAAGTTTGCCATTTAAGGAAATCGCTTATGTCGTCATCGCCACCATCGAACCCCGCTGCGCCAACTAAAAACAAGCTTAATATCTTATCTTTTACAGGTAAAAATAAAATTCTCCATCTTGGTTGGATGGCTTTTTTTCTGACCTTTTTTGTGTGGTTTAACCACGCGCCTTTTTTATCCGCGATTGGGGAGACGCTTAATCTTACTAAAGATCAAATCAAAACCTTATTGATACTAAACGTCGCCTTGACGATTCCAGCTCGAGTCATTATCGGTATGCTAACCGATCGTTTTGGCCCGCGCCTCGTCTATACCGCCATTTTGGCGATTGGCGCCATTCCCTGTTTTACTTTTGCCTTTGCGCAAGACTACAACACGCTAGCGTTGTCTCGGTTCTTACTGGGTTTTGTGGGTGCAGGTTTTGTGGTGGGTATTCGTCTAATGAGTGATTGGTTCCCTGCAAATGAGCTGGGTACGGCTGAAGGTATTTATGGCGGTTGGGGCAATTTTGGTTCCGCTGCTGCTGCCTTGCTATTACCGACAGTGGCTATCATCGCTGCCGCTATAGTTGGTGGTGATGAGGGCTGGCGTTATGCGACGGCTACTTCAGGGGTGGTCATGATGCTTTATAGTGTGATTTTTTATAAGATGGTGCGAGATACGCCAAAGGGTGCGACGTATTTTAAACCCAAAAAATCTGGTGCCATGATGGTGACTTCAGCAGGTGATTTTTGGCTGATGATGGCGTTTAAGCTGCCAATGTATTTGGCCTTGGCTCTTTTGGGATGGAAATTATCGCCCGCTGGCGTCAGTTTACTTAGTCAGGACAGCGTGACTATCCTCTATATCGGACTGGTCGTTTTATATATTTATGAATTTGTGAGTAGTTATCGCTTTAATAAAGAGATATTTACTACGCCAGTTCCAAAAGCACATCAGTATGATTTTAAGCAAGTCGGTATCTTAAATATTCTCTACTTTGCGACCTTTGGCTCAGAGCTGGCGGTGGTGTCTATGTTGCCGCTTTTTTATCAAGAGACATTTAGCCTATCGATTGTGATGGCAGGGGTATTGGCATCAAGCTATGCATTTATGAATTTGATGTCACGTCCGGGCGGCGGTTGGCTCAGTGACAAGTATGGACGCAAGATTACGCTGCTGATTTTGACTGCGGGTTTAGC
This sequence comes from Psychrobacter sp. PAMC 21119, assembly GCF_000247495.1. Classification (NCBI taxonomy): domain Bacteria; kingdom Pseudomonadati; phylum Pseudomonadota; class Gammaproteobacteria; order Moraxellales; family Moraxellaceae; genus Psychrobacter; species Psychrobacter sp. PAMC 21119. The sequence continues at coordinate 36,059 of NZ_AHVZ01000031.1, forward strand.
CGTCGGTTATTTATTGATGGGAATCGTTGATTCAACATGGCCGATTGCGTTGGCATTGTTAATCACGATGTTTTGCTCATTCTTTGTACAGGCAGGCGAGGGCGCAGTGTTTGCGGTCATTCCACTCATTAAGCGCAGTATGACTGGACAATTCGCTGGCATGACTGGTGCTTATGGCAATGTTGGTTCGGTCGTTTATTTAACCGTACTGAGTCTCGTCTCCTATCAGGTATTTTTCTTTGTGATCGCCGCCACCGCAGTGGTTGGCTTCTTAGCACTATTCTTTTTAAAAGAACCTGAAGGCGTTATCATCGAAGAGATGCCAGATGGCAGTTTTGCCCAAATTAAAGTGAGCTAAGTATGAAAAAGGGCAGTACACAAGACTTTAAGACCACTGAAAAAACCAGTCACCATAGTGCGGATAATGCACTATGGTTGCTTGATTTTTATACCATGCAAGGGCGCAAGTCCGAAAATCAAGACAGCTTGCTGATAACAACATGCTTGCCGTATGGACAGTCCACAGCAACCATCAACGGCGGCGTTCAGTGTCCTCATGCGCCTTTATTAGTGCTGATGGCGGATGGTGTCAGTGCCTGTCAGTTCCCTAAACAAGCCAGTCAATTGGTCGTCAATACCATCACGCATCACCTTACTTTAGCGCTTGAAAATCTGGTGAGGACAGAAAATGAGTCACAAGCCAATGGTCAAAAGGCACCGATAAGCTTTGATGATAATCAAATTGCCATATTGATTAAGGAGGCGGTAAACAAAACCAATGATGTGCTCTACTTCCCGCAAGTCTACGAGCGAGTACCACCGCTGTTATCGACCTTATCAGGCTTACTGTGTATCGGTGACCGTATCCATCTGTTTCATACGGGCGATTCACGTATTTACCGTATAGGTATGGATAGCATGGCGGTGCTCACTAAAGATCACCGCATCCATCGTGGGCAAGATAAAGGTGCGCTGTCGGCTGCTGTCGGCGCTGATACAAGAATTCAGTTACAGCAATCGGTATTTACATTGCATCAAAACGAGTGCTTAGCGCTAATGACTGATGGCGTCTATGAATCTATTACCGCCTCAGAGCTTCAGTTTGAACTGTGTGCCGCCGCAAGCGCGCTAGTCCAATCGACGACTATGATTGATCAAAGTGCTGTTGACCAACAGAGAAGTGATGTTGGTATCGGTGAAAGCTTAGGTGTCGGTGAAAGCTTAGATATCAGTAAAAGCTTATGCGAGCAAGCGTTTAGCGAAGGCAGTTACGACAACTTAAGTATGATGATGCTCGGTATGAATACGCCAATGCTCCATAAACAAACGTTTAAGGCACAAATTTACAAGACAGATGACAATGCTAGCTCTCACGATATTCATCGTTATCAGTTGCCAACGGGTTTGGAGATTGGTGCGCAGATTGACGGTTTTACTGTCAAGAACATTATAGCCCGTACTGCTCGTAGTGAAGTGTATTTGGTAGAAGATAGCAACCATCATGCCTTTGTCATAAAGTCGCCAAGCCTTGACACGATTACCGATGGGTACTATCTGCGCGAGTTTTTAAAAGAGCGAAAAATAGGATTGAGCTTATCTAAGCACAGCCGTGCTGGTGAGCCTGCTTACAATCAAGCGGACCCTAATGATTTATCGAGCGATAACAGCCTTATCAGCATCAAAACCAATCAAAGCGCGAGCTCAGCGCTTAGTTCTTCAGGATTGCTACGTTATTACCCCGTACCAGCGAGTAGTACTTATTTATACCATCTAACCGAATATATTGAGGGCGAGAGCCTCAGAGATTTTATGGATCGCCATGCCCCTTGCGATGTATGGCAGACATATGATTTGTTAACCAAAATAGGCATGGCGGTTCGGGTGATGCATCGCAACTATCTATTGCATCAAGACATCAAGCCGGAAAATATCCTATTGACCACCTCAGGCGCGGTCAAATTGATTGATTTTGGTTCGGCCAGCTCTTTAATACTCAAAGACAGCACTCGACCACCGAACGGTGATTTGCACTACGCTGCACCAGAATATTACAGCGATGCACCAAAAGGAGTTTATTCTGATTTATTTTCCATAGCCGTAATCGGTTATGAGCTACTAACCAATGAGTTGCCGTTTAGTTCGCAAGATTTGATGAGTTCACATCAAGCAAGTCATACGTTGACGCTGCCTACTCAATCATTACGTCAGCACCGCGTACCCACTGCTAGCCAGCAAGCGTTAATGCGTGCGCTGCATTCCAACACCCAAGCTAGATACCAAGCAATTGGTGAGTTTTTACAAGATTTTAACCCCGATAACACCAGCAACATCCGCGACCCTGAGCCGCTTATCATACGCCATCCATTACTGGTGTGGCACAGCATTTGCTTCATTCAGTTTGTCATCATCTTATCACTGCTGGCTTATTTTCTATAAGTTTGCTTCAACAAAAACATGATATGACACGCCATTTATTTAATGCTGCACGTTGCGGCTAAGGGATGCTCTTCTTATGTCGCCTTTTGTACCACACCTTAATGCACAGTCAACAGTAGTCAATAGCCAAAATCCTAAAATAGCGTCGACGCTACCTTCGAGTGTTGGTATCGTCATTATTGGTGCTGGCATGGCAGGCAGCCGTTTTGCTATTGAGTTGGCTCGTACCCAACAGCAAGGCAGACCGGAAAACCCTCACATTCATCTGCCAATTACGCTTATCAGCAAAGAGCCAGAGGTCGGCTATAACCGAATTATGCTATCGCCTGTACTGTCAGGAGATTCTACATTTGAAGATACTTATCTATACGAGCAATCAGAGTATCAACAGCTGGGTATCACTGTATTGGCTGGAATTTCGGTTGACACAATAGACATCAAACAGCAGTCCATTGAGCTGAGCAATGGACAAACGATCGATTATAGCAAGCTGGTTATTGCGACGGGCTCCAGTGCTCGAATCATTCCTTTTCCTAATTACGATGCAAAAGGCGTACACGTGTTTCGAGAAGTAGCCGATGTAAATGCACTAACCGCATATGCACATCAAGGAAAAAAAGGTTTGGTGATTGGGGGCGGGGTATTGGGGTTAGAGGCCGCGTGTGCTTTGGCTTCTCAAGGAGCAGATATGACGGTTGTTCATGTGGACAGCTATGTACTGAACCGACAGCTTGATTTGCCCGCCGCTGAGCTATTGCAAGCAGAGCTCAGCTGTCGAAATGTCGGACTTGAGGTATCAGCGATCACTGAATGTATAGCGGTCAACAACCAGCATGAAGTATGCGGATTGTTGCTAAAAGATGGGCGCACGTTGCCAGCAGATTTCGTGGTCATGGCAGTGGGAGTGGTACCTAATATCACATTGGCAAAAGACAGCGGGCTGACGGTCAACCGTGGCATCATCGTCGATAATTATATGCATACCAGCGCTGCCAACGTATACGCTATTGGCGAATGTGTGGAGCTAGACGGTGAGCTGTTCGGTATGGTGGCGCCTGTCAATCAGCAAGTTGATACCTTAGTTTCTGTCCTAAAAGATGCGAGGATATCAAACGATGGCTTAGCATCCAGAAATAATTGGCACCCCTTTACTAGCAAACCGCTGTCTTTAAAGCTAAAAGTATCTGGCATCAGTGCTTTTTCAGCAGGGCAAGTCGACTTTGATGAGGAGGAAGCGGCAGCTATCGAAACCATCACTTATCAGCAGACCAGTATAAATCACTATCATTGCCTCTATCTTAGAAACAATAAACTGATCGGCGCTGTACTCTACGGTGAGGTCAATGAGGGCAGTTTTTATAGCCAGCTGATCAACAGCAATAGTGATATCGCGCCTATAAAAGCGGATTTAATATTTGGTGAGGCTTACTGTGATTTGGAGAAAATAACGACAGATAGTGAGGCTAACGGAGACATGGATATCGATAGCGATCTGGATTTATTAAGCGCAGCAGACATAGTAGGAGCGGCGTCATGAATGAAGTGATATTGAGTAATAAACCGCATGCTAGTCAAGCATTAGAAAGTGGTATACGCCGATCCGATCACAAATCTAATAACAAATCTGATGATATATTCAATCCTTCAAAAACGGCTCTTATTGCCACTTATACTGAAGAAACGACGTCCACCATACGCACCACTTGTCCTTACTGCGGGGTAGGGTGTGGCGTCCTAGCCAGTGTCGATGCGACAGGGGTAGTGAGCGTAAAAGGAGATCCTGAGCATCCGGCGAACTTTGGTAAACTATGCTCAAAGGGCAGTGCGCTGGCACAAACATTAAGCAGTGAGCGACGCTTAACTGAGCCTTACTATCAAAACAAGCAAGCGGTAATGCAACAGCATCGACCCATGCAATTGGGTAATGATTTTAACGCTATCGACATATCTGATGAGCCACTTATAAAGCCTACCGATTGGAATAACGTCTTAGATGATATTGCCACGCGCTTAAACGACACGATCGCCAAGCATGGTCGCGACAGTATTATGTTTTATGTCTCAGGACAGCTGCTCACTGAGGATTATTACGTCGCCAATAAGTTTATCAAAGGCTTTATCGGTAATAATAATATCGATTCCAACTCACGCCTATGTATGTCTTCCGCAGTAGCAGGGCACAAACGTGCCTTTGGCGCTGATTTGGTGCCTGGTAGTTATGAGGATTTAGAGTCCTGCGATTTATTAGTGCTGGTGGGCTCAAACATGGCATGGTGCCATCCTATTTTGTTTGGACGTTTTTTAGCCGCCAAAAAAATTGATCCCAGTAAAAAGCTTATCGTCATTGATCCGCGTCGTACGGATTCTTGTGAGTTCGCGGATTTGCACTTACCAATAGCCGCCGGCACCGATACGCATTTATACAATGGATTGTTGCACTATCTTAAGCAGCAAGGTTGTTGCGATGAGCGTTATCTCAAGCAATGTAATGATGTCGATCTCGCTTTGGAGGCTGCCAAGACGTGGAGCATCGACAAAGTCGCTCAAGTATGCAAAATCAGCGCTGATCTCATACGCCAGTTTTATGAGCTAGTCGCTGCCAATGACAAGACAGTGACCGCGTTTAGTATGGGCGTTAACCAATCAAAGAGTGGCACCGACAAGGTCAATGCCATTATCAATAGTCATCTGTACACCGGACGCGTAGGAAAAGTAGGCGCCAGTCCGTTTTCACTCACTGGTCAGCCAAACGCTATGGGTGGCCGTGAAGTCGGGGCGCTGGCTAATTTGCTGGCGGCACATTTAGACTTGAATAATAGTATTCATCGTCAACTGGTGGCTGACTTTTGGCAGGCACCGCAGTCTATTGCGCCAGAGGTTGGCATCCAAGCTTGTGATGCTGCCGATGCTATCTTAGATGGGCGGATCAAAGCCATTTGGATTATGGCGACCAATCCAGTCGTGAGCTTACCTGAAGCGGATAAATTTCGCCGCGCATTAGCGGCTTGTGACTTGGTCATTGTCTCTGACTGCTCGGTAGACAGCGATACGGTTAAGTGCGCAGACATTGTATTGCCAGCACAAGGTTGGGGCGAAAAGTCAGGCACAGTCACCAATTCTGAGCGGCGAATCTCAAGACAACGGGCGTTGAAGCCTGCATTAGGACTCGCTAAGCCTGACTGGTGGATACTGTCTCAAGTTGCCACCCGCATGGGGCTAGCTGGGTTTGATTACCAGCATCCTAGTGAGATATTCAATGAGCATGTGGCATTGACCGCTTATAAAAACGATCCTAGCCAAGTGCCCTCTATTAGCAATCAACCGCGCTATCTGAATTTGGCTAAAGACCTACCAATGCCAATCCTAAACCGTGCTGACTATGAGGTAATGACCCCCTTTCAATGGGGCGACCAGCGAATCACGATGGCGCACTCAAACTTTATCGCTATTACACCCTCGGATAGTGCCAGCTTACCTAATAGGCATCAGCGTCGCTCAAGACCGAAAGCTAATGACAATACAGAAAGCGATAATATAGCGAGCGATAATAGAGAAAAGGATAATAAGAGCGATAAGCAACATAACGGTCACTCATCAACCGTGCATCTACGCCTTATTACCGGTAGATTACGTGATCAATGGCATACCATGACCCGCACAGGACTTGCGCCGCAGCTTAACCAACATGAGTCTGCGCCGATGCTGACCCTCCATCCCGATGACGCCGAACAACTCTGTGTTGAAAAAGGCGACTATGTGCAGCTACGTCCTCGCTATGAGCAAAACCTACCAAACAAGCAGCAGCAAAAACAGCGTCAGCCACATGATAAGGCGGCTGTTGATTCAAATACATATGACTCACATACAGATCATTCAAATACAAACATTGAAGTGTTAGAGCAAAAAGTGATAGCACAAGTTGCCATCAGTGATGGCATGCGTGTTGGTGATGCATTTATGCCCATGCACTGGAGTAACGCCTTTGCCAGCAGTGCAAGAGTAGGTACGCTCATTCCGATGGTTGTCGATCCCCATTCAGGACAGCCTGAGCTAAAAAACTCAGCGATTAGTATCAGCGCTGTACCCATGCAGACGTTTGGCAAGATTTTGGTGCATCCTGATTTACAAGACACCATACTAGTGCACTTTCGTGCTATGGCGGCTAGCTTTAAAGAGCAAATGACAGACAATGAGTTGCAAGCAGCCTTTTCGAGCTTTGATGTGGCTAGTGAGCAGTCGACTCAAACACTACCAGCACTGACATGGAGTATTAGCCGCCAAACCAACAGCGTTCTAATGACTCTTGCTAGCCCAGTCGATAGCATCGCTAAGCAATTGCTTGATCCTGAGTTTTGGCAGCAGTTTATCGATACCTATCAAAGCTCTGTATCGGATAAAGGGCTGACTGATGACGCTGCCAATACTGTAGAGGTTCATAGTGCTTTTACCCTTAGTAAACCGGAGCAACAACTACGCTTTATTTTGACTCAGTCGGAGGCGAATGAGGCAAGTGATGTAAATAATGAAGAGGTCGATAGCACGTTGTCAAGCACTTCTATCTCTACTATACCGAGTGAGCGGCTACTATTAGCTATTTATTTCGCGCCGCAAGTGACGCAGCTGCCAAGCAGTCATTGGCTTGATAGCTGCTTTACCAATACCGATGCGATACCGGCACAGCAGCGCTATAAATGGTTGCTGGCAGGTCGTCCAGCCACAGGTTATATCGATCCAGGCCCGCTGGTGTGTTCGTGCATGGCGGTGGGAGAAAACATTATTATCAATGCCATCACTAAACAGCAATGTACCAGCGCACATGCCATTGGTAAAGCGTGCCGAGCGGGCACCAATTGCGGCTCATGCGTGAGTCAAATTAATGCACTTATTGAGGAATATGCGTCCTAAACGCCTGTTGAAAGAGGGTTAAGTTATTGATATGGCATGAGGCTTGCACCGTATCTTGTACTATCTTTTGTTCTTATGTATTCCATTATGAAGTGCTGATCTGCACGGCGCTAGTAGTGTTATTAGGAGTGACCATTATGACTGATTCATCTGCTTTTATCGCAACCCTACCTTCGAATGACTTGTCCAATAAAAAATGCAACGTCAATGTGCTAAACACACCACCAACGATAGCAGAAGGTGAGAAAGTAGGCACTGTGCATTTAGTTGGTGCTGGTTCTGGCGATCCTGAGTTGTTGACTCTAAAAGCGTTACGAGTCATGCAGCGCGCAGACATAGTGCTGTATGACAGCTTAGTCTCAGAGGATATCTTAGATATGTGCGCGCTGACAGCAGAGAAAATATTCGTCGGTAAGCGCCGTGCCAATCATGCTCTGCCGCAAGAAGGCATCAATGAGCTGTTAGTCAAACACGCGCTGGCAGGCAAAACAGTGGTTCGTCTAAAAGGCGGCGACCCCTTTATTTTTGGGCGCGGCGGCGAAGAGCTGCAAGAAGTTGTGCGCCATGGCATTCGTTTTGAATCCATTCCTGGCATCACAGCCGCCAGCGCCGCTGCTAGCCGTGCAGGGATTCCGCTAACGCACCGTGATCATGCGCAAGCCGTCAAGTTTGTGACAGCGTGCAAAAAGTCAGGCGCAGCCAATAATGACTATGACGAACACTTGGACAGCAAACAAACGGTAGTGTTTTATATGGGACTACATCGGCTAGGTGAGTTGACCGAAGGGTTGATAGCAGCGGGGCGCGACAGCGAGACTCCTTTTGCCGTGATTAGTCATGCAAGCTTACCCACGCAGCAGCTGCTCATCGGTACGCTTGGTAGTATCGCTAATCAGCAAGCGATAGCGAAATTGCCAACACCTGCATTATTGATTATGGGTGATGTGGTCACTTTATATCATGAGTTTGCAGACTATAATCTTGGTGCTGTGGGTAAAGGTGCATTTGTTGATGTTAATAAAGTTATAAGCAGTAACGACTTAATACCCAATTTGGAAAGTATGACGTAGGACAAATAAGTTTAAGAGATTGTTATTTCAAGAGGCCGTTATTTTAAGAAACTGTTATTTTAATAGATTGTTATTAAGGTGATTTGGTTATGTGAGCCAATTCAGTAATCTGTGTCAGTGTGTACTCAGTCAGAATCCTACTTATACCAGATTAAGAATGTTCGATGTCGTTTCAAAGTTGGCTATCGCTAACGTTACTTATTATAGATTTCGTAATTGCTCAATTAACCAACGATGTATGCCACTGTCGGTAGTACGTGGGTGCCATGCCGCTATGACTTTAAAAGTAGGCGGCAATGCTTCAACCTCAAGCTCTTTGACCTTACTGCTCGGCAATAACCGCGAAGGATAAAACGCAATCATATCTGTTGTGTGCAAAATATTAGGTACAGCCGAAAAGCTAGGAACTGACATCACAATATTTCGTTTTAGACCTTTTTCTGAAAACCATTGGTCATGAGAGCCGCGCAAATTAGCACGCGAAGGCGACACCACCAGCTGTGGGTGTGCAGCCACTTGCGTCAGTGTTAATGGCTCTGTGGCAAAAGTGTTTTCACAACCCGTCACGCATAAATGTTGCTCTTCAAATAGAGTGACATACGATAAGTTGTCAGGGATGAATTCAGGAAAGGTAATCAATAAATCAAGCTCGCCTGCTGCAATAAGTTGGTTAATATTGTCTGAGGCAAAGTCGCGCACGATCAGCTTCAAATCCGGTGCGTCGCGGCGCGTAATATTAAACAACTGCGGTAACAGCGCCTGTGTCGCATAGTCGGTCGCACTAATCGTAAAGACGCCTTTATATGTTTGCGGCGTAAAAATCTCTGGCTCTAACAAATCTTCCAACTGCTTTAATATATGATCAATGGGTTGCTGCATCGATAGCGCCTTTGGCGTTGCCACCATGCTATTTCCTTGACGAATAAATAAGCGATCATCAAACACCTCACGTAACTTACGCAGCTGCTCACTGATGGCTTGTTGGGTCAGCCCCATTTTTCGCGCGACTTGTGAGAGGTTTTTTAGATCAAGCAGCGCCTGTAATACTCTAAGTTGCTTAATGTCGAGCCGATTCATACCATTCATAACTCATACCATTAATAGTTGTATCTTAAACAATAAGTGGTTGTTTCTAATTGTACCCTCAAAACGCTATGCTGACCAACATTGCTTAAGTAATCATTAGATTGGTTATTAAGCATCAAAACAGGCCAAATACATTCAATAATAAGCCATCAGCTGCTTTAAAAGAGATATTTATGACACAAACCATTCTAAATACAAGTACACTATTTTCCTCTGTAGAACTAGGGCCTTATACGCTCGAAAACCGTATCGTAATGCCGCCATTGACACGCTCTCGTAGCACGCAGCCTGACAATATTCCTAATGACTTAATGGCAAGCTATTATGCACAGCGTGCGACAGCAGGCTTTATGGTGACGGAAGGTACGCAGATTGAGCCAAGAGGCCAAGGTTATGCTTGGACACCTGGTATCCATTCACCAGCCCAAGTTGAAGGTTGGAAAAAAGTTACGCAAGCAGTACATGCTAAAGGTGGTATTATTTTTGCTCAGTTATGGCATGTTGGGCGTGTGTCTCATACCAGCTTGCAGCCACAAGGTGCTCAGCCTGTAGGCCCATCAGCGATTGCTGCTGACAACGTAAAAGTATTTATTGAAACAGGCCCAGGTGAAGGTGCATTGGCCGATCCAAGTGAGCCACGTGCTCTCAGCACTGATGAAGTTGGTGAGCTGGTAATGATGTATGCGGCAGCCGCACGCAATGCATTGGAGGCGGGTTTTGATGGGGTAGAGCTGCATTGTGCCAATGGTTATTTGGTCAATCAGTTTATTTCTGAGCATAGCAACACACGTGATGACCAATATGGTGGGTCGTTGACCAATCGTCTACGTTTCTTAAAAGAAATCGTCGCTGCTGTCAGTGATGTGGTTGGTGCGGATCGTTTAGGTGTACGCTTTGCGCCTTTGTTTGCGAGTACGGATGAGACGCGCGTGTATTTAGGCTTGGTAGAGTCAGACCCTCATCATACGTATGTCGAAGCGGTCAAATTGCTAGAACAAGCGGGCATTGCTTACTTGTCAATTGCAGAAGCCGATTGGGATAATGCGCCTGATTTACCAGACACTTTTTATCAAGCGGTCAGAGAAGAATTTTCAGGCCGTATTATTTATGCTGGCAAGTACACGGTACAAAAAGCCGTGAACATTTTAGAAAAAGGCTACGGTGATTTATTCGCGTTTGGTCGTCCTTTTATCGCTAATCCAGATCTACCTGAGCGTATCGCCAATAACTGGCCATTGAATGAGGCAGACCCTGCCACTATGTATGGTGGCACTGACGTTGGCTACAGTGATTATCCTTATTATCAAGCATAGTTAAAAAAACAATAGTAATAAATAGAAATAAGGCCATTTTTGGCCTTATTTCTATTTATAAATTTAGGGTCTGTTAAACATTCAAATATTAGGACTGCTGCTCGCTAAAATCGCATCAAACTAGGCGTAAACCGACGATAATGTCGAGACCTTAGCTAGGTTTAT